>NZ_JAYSBG010000081.1:0-11995 GCF_041915505.1 Rhodoblastus sp.
CGGTATCGACCGGAACCAGCAGCAGGACGAAATCGTGCTGGAAATTGGAAACGATGGGGAACAGGGCCATTTTCGGGTCCTCTGAAAGTTGGAAGGAGACGCCGGCGTCAGCCGGCTAGGAACGAACTTCATAGGGCGTCGGAGACGCCCGTCTGACGACGGGCTATCGCCGAGCCGATGCGAGGGGCGCCGCGCGAAAAATCCGCTTACTCGGCGGCCTGTTTCTGCTGGCGGAAGGCCTCGACCCAGGCATAGCCGTGGGCGTCGTCGCCGATCTCGCCGGGCGCCAGATTCATGTACATCAGCGCGCCCATCAGGTCTGGCGGCTGGATCTGGCCGGCGAGGAAGCGATCGACCAAAGTCATGTGATCGCGATAGCGCGCGGGGTCCTGCTCGAACACCCAGCGGTCGATTTCAGAATTGAAGTGATAGAGCCGCCCCTCATATTCGAGCGGGTAATCCTTCACGTTCCAGCCGTCGCCGGGCACGGCGCAGATCGGAATCTGGCTCATGTTGCAGACGATCGGCAGCGTCTCCGGCAGGGTCAGCTCCGGCTTGCCATTGAGCAGATTGTCGGTGATGACGTCCCACGCCTTGCCGAAGCTGGCGTTCCAGCCGGGATATTTCTCCTCCAGCCATTCACGGCATTCCGGCGTCACGCCGGCGGCGGGGTTCCACCACAGGGTCGGGCGCCAGAACCACAGGCCCATCTGATAGGCGTGGTGCTGGTAGTCGAACTCCGCGATCATCTTGTCCCAGTACCAGGGCAGGTCGAGGCCGAGATCGATCAGCGCGCGTTCGAACTGGCCGACGATCCACTCCTGCATGAACTCCTTGAACGATTGCTTCCGGTGTTCGAGCGGCGTGTTGTAGTCCATCGACGGGCCGGTCAGGATGCAGAAGATCCGCCACGCGCGGGCGATGGCGATATCGACCAGCTTCTGCGCCTCGGCCTTGCGGCCGTTGGTGATCAGAACCTGCAAGGCGGGGCCGCCGATCTGGGCGTGGCGCGATTCATCGGTCTGGATCGAGGAGATCAGGCTGGCGAAGGTGAAATCGCCGGCTTCGGCCGCATCCGCCGCGAGGCCGAGGAACTGCATATTGGTGAAGCCGGTCTCAAAGGCGAACGTCAGCATCACCGCGATTTCGGTGGCGCTGCGCGCCATGAACAGGTCGTCGAAGGCGTGGCGCGCGGCGATGGCCGCCCATTCGTTGGAATGATAGGCCTTGTGGGCCCAGTCGAACTGACGGTCCTTCGGGCAATATTCATGCGGGAAATAGAGCTGGATCTGGGCGTGGCGGTTCTCGTCCAGCATCCCGAAGGTCGCCATATTGCGCATGCCCGGCGCGCGGCCGAACCGGCACATACGCGCCTCCGCGCTCATCGCGGCATATTCGCCGAGCGCAATGGCGCCGTAATGGGATTTCAGGATCGAGCGCCAGCCCGGATCGGCGTCCTCGTAAATGCGGCTGCGCTCCAGAGCGGCCTTGACCGAATAGGCGCCGGCGTCCTTCTCGCGCTGGATGCGCACATATTCGGGATAGGAGGTTTTATAGGGCTCGTCATAGACCTCCCATTTCTCCATCGGCACGCCTTGCGCGCCGGTCATGACGTCCGGAAAGAGGTCGACGTCGGAAACATATTTCGGGGTCCAGTTGGTGGAGCGCGCGATGTCGTACCATTCGTGACGTTCGAGCAATGCCATGGCGTTTCCCTGCGTTGATTATCATTGAGCGCCGCGCGATTTCGGCGCGGCTAGCGCGCTTTCGATGGCAAGCGCGGCGCCAGCCGCGGCCCAGGGCGCGGAATATTGCGACGCACAAGAAGGATTCCGGTGCATTTCCGGGCGCTCGTCATGGAAGGCTTTTTTCTTGATGCGGCGCACAACGAGCGCCGCGACGCCGGACTGGATGGTTTGATCAAGCGAAGGAAGCGCGGCGCGCCGCGTGATTTGATCAAATCGTCAAGTCGAAAAGTCCGGCGCGACAAGCGTTACAAAAATCATCGATCAGGCGGCGGCGCGGGCCGAAAAGCGCGATCGGGACGGCTGCCGCGCGACAATTTGGTCAATTTATGGCGTCAGAACAAAGAAATAGAAAAAGTCAGCCGGGAAAGGCGGTTGACGACGGCGGCCATGCTTGCGAGAAAGGCCACGTTTTGGTGCGCCGCACAGCGGAGTGGGCGTCGCCGGGCGGGCTTTTGGCGGACGCCGGGGCCGATTTCGCCAGCGCGGGGGCTTCGCGCGGTTTTTTCGCAATGAGGCGCGCATGGCGGAGACGTCGGAAGGAAATTCGAAAACCGGCCGCGAAACGGTCATGATCGATCTGGCCTTGCAGGGCGGAGGCTCGCACGGCGCCTTCACCTGGGGCGTGCTGGACCGTCTGCTCGAGGAATCCTGGCTGAAGATCGAGGCGGTTTCCGGCACTTCGGCCGGGGCCATGAACGCCGCCGTTCTGGTCAGCGGCTATATGCAGGGCGGGGCGCAGGGCGCCCGGCAGGCGCTCGACGCCTATTGGGCTCGCGTGGCCGACTCCGCGCGCTTCAGCCCGATCCAGCGCTCGCCGCTCGACCGGCTGATGAACCGCTGGTCACTCGACACCTCGCCGATGTACGTCATGATGGACATGATGAGCCGGCTGGTCTCGCCCTATAATCTCAATCCGTTCGGCCACAATCCGATCCGCGCCATCCTCGAGGAGAGCATCGATTTCGCCCATCTCAACGAGGCGGAAATCAAGCTTTTCATCACCGCCACCAATGTCCATACAGGCCGCGGCCGCATTTTCCGCAACAAGGAAATCACTCCCGAGGTCCTGCTCGCCTCCGCCTGCCTGCCGACCCTGTTCCAGGCGGTCGAGATCGACGGCGAGCCCTATTGGGACGGCGGCTATGCCGGCAATCCGACCATTTCGCCGCTGGTCCGCGAAAGCGAGGCCACCGACGTGCTGCTGGTGCAGATCAATCCGCGCGAGCGTCGCGACACGCCGCGTTCGGCGAGCGAGATTCTCAACCGACTCAACGAGATTTCCTTCAACGCCCCGCTGATGAAGGAATTGCGCATGATCGCCCTGCTGCGGCAGGCGGCCGATCCCGGCACGGGCGAAGGCCGGCGCTGGGCGGAAATGCGCACCCATCGCATCCTCACCGACAAGCTGGCGGAATTCGGCGCCTCGTCCAAGCTCAACGCCGAAGGGCCGTTCCTCCAGATGCTGAAGGCCGAGGGCCGCAAGGCGGCCGACGAATTCCTTCAGGCCCACGGCGCGGATGTCGGCAAGCGCGCGACCGCCGATCTCGACGTCCTTCTCCAAGAATGCTGATGGAGCGCTGCACATGACCGGTTCCGATCTCATCGGCCTTCTCGGCATTCTGGTCGCCCTCGGCCTGCTGATCTGGCTGGCCTTCCGGGGCTGGAGCGTGCTGCTGCTCGCGCCGATCGCCGCCGTCGTGGCGGCTTTTTTCTCAAGTGAGCCGCTGCTGGCCCACTGGACCCAGACTTTCATGCGCAGCGCTGCGGGGTTTTTCGCGCAGTTCTTCCCGCTGTTCCTGCTTGGGGCCCTGTTCGGCAAGCTGATGGAGGACACCGGTTCGGTCACGGCCATCGCCGATTACATGACCCAAAAGCTCGGAACCCAGCGCGCCATTCTCGCCGTGGTCCTTGGCGGCGCCATCGTCACCTATGGCGGCGTCAGCCTGTTCGTCGCCTTTTTCGTGATCGCGCCCATGGCGGTGAACCTGTTCCGCGCGGCCAATATTCCCCGCCGGTTGATGCCGGCGGCGATCATGCTCGGCGCCTCGACCTTCACCATGTCGGCCATGCCCGGCACGCCGTCGATCCAGAACACCATTCCCATGCCCTTCTTCGGCACGACGCCTTTCGCGGCGCCGGGCCTCGGGATCATCGCCTCCGTCATCATGCTGGCTTTCGGCATGTGGTGGCTGGGCGGTCAGGAAAAGGCCGCGCGGGCGCGCGGCGAGGGCTTTGGCGACGAGAGCGAGTTGAAATCGGCCGCCGCCCTTGCGAGCGACGAGACCTTGCGCGAGCGCGCCACCGCCTCGCATGAATTCGATCCGGCCGAAATCGGGCATGGCGAGGCCGCCGTGACCAAACCGGCGTTCTGGACCGCGGCGACGCCGATCGCGGTGGTCATTGTCGTCAATCTCGTCCTGTCGCTGATCGTCCTGCCGCGTCTCGACCTGAGCTACCTGTCGAAGCCGGAATGGGGCGGCGTATCGCCGGCCGCGGTCACCGGCGTCTGGTCCGTGCTCACCGCGCTGACCCTTGCGATTGTGGCCGTCCTCGCCCTCAACGGGCGGCGCCTGCCCAATCTGCGCGCCACCATGGACGCCGGCGTCAACGCCTCCGCGCTGCCCGTCATCAGCGTCGCCAGCCTGGTCGGCTTCGGCGCGGTTGTCGCCGCTCTGCCGGCCTTCAACATGGTGCGCGACGCGGTGCTCGGCATCGGCGGCGGACCTTTGGTTTCGCTGGCCGTGGCGACCAACACGCTCGCCGCCCTGACCGGATCGGCCTCGGGCGGCCTGACCATCGCGCTCGACGCGCTCGGCGGCGTCTATCTGGAGCGCGCCGCGGCGATCGGCATGGACCCGGCGCTGCTGCATCGCGTCGCGGTGATGGGGTCCGGCACGCTCGACATCCTGCCGCATAATGGCGCGGTCGTGACCTTGCTCTCCGTCTGCGGCTCGACCCACGGCAAGAGCTACAAGGACGTTTTCATGGTCGGCATCGTGGGCGCGACGATCGCCCTTGTCGTCGTGATCATCCTGGGCTCTCTTGTGGGCTCCTTCTAGAGTCGATTTCGATTCGATCGAAATCGACTCTAAATTCTTTTGTCGTCGCAGCGTTTTTGCGAACCGAAGGTACGCGTAAGCGAATAACCGGCATCCACTTTTTCGCACGCTGCTTTCGGCTCACGCCGCCTTTTCGTCCGGACGCCAATCTAAAGGATCGCAACGTGTCGTCTTATGGCTTCACCCACCCAAAGCGTCGCGCGTCGAGCCTGATGCTCGCGGCCGTTCCGGCCCTGCTCCTGCTGTTTTCCGGCTGCAAGCGCGAAACGGCGGAAGAGGCGCCGCCGCCGCGCCCCGTGCGTACGGTGGTGGTGGAAAAAGCCGGCCTGGGCGAAACCATCGTCCTGACCGGCCAGATCCAGGCCGAGAAGGAAGTGGCGTTGGCCTTCCGTATTGGCGGCCGGATCATCGAGCGCTCCGTCGATACCGGCGATCGCGTGACGCCGGATCAGGTGGTCGCCAAGCTTGATCCGCAGAACGAGCTGAACACCTTGCGTTCGGCCCGCGCCGCGCTCTCGGCCGCCCAGGGGCGGCTGGTGCAGGATTCCAACCATTTTGATCGCCAGCAGACCCTGCTGCGGCAGGGCTGGACGACCCGCGCCGTGTTCGACCAGGCCCAGCAGGCTTTGCGCTCCGCCCAGGCGGCGGTCGACGACGCCAAGGCCCAGGTCGAAATCGCCGAGGATCGCGTCGGCTATACCCAGCTCAAGGCCGGCGTGACCGGCACGATCACCCGCCGCGCGGCGGAATCGGGCGAAGTGGTGCAGGCCGGCCAGATGGTGTTCACGGTCGCGCGCGACAATGGCTGGGACGCGGTATTCGACGTTCCGGCTCAGGTGCTGCGCACCGCGCCGCCGGACGCCGACGTCATCGTCGCTCTGACCGACGATCCGACCGTCACCGCCAAGGGGCGCGTGCGGCAGGTCGATCCGCAGGCCGATCCGGTCACCCGCACCTTCAAGGTGCGCGTCGCGGTCAATGAGCCGCCCGCCGCCATGCGGCTCGGCGCGACCGTTTCGGGCCGGATGGAGGTCGATCATGGCCATGGCGTGTCGCTGCCGGCCAGCGCTTTGACCGCGACCGCGAACCGTCCGGCGGTCTGGGTGGTCGATCCGGCCAATCTCACCGTGGCGTTGAAGCCGGTCGAGGTGCTGCGCTTCGATCCCGGCACGGTGGTGATCTCCAGCGGCCTCGACGGCGGCGAGATCGTGGTCACAGCGGGCGTGCAGGCGCTCCATCCCGGCCAGCCGGTCCGGCTGCTGGGAGCCGCCTCATGAGCGGTCTCAACCTGTCGGACTGGGCGCTCAGGCACAGGTCTTTCACCATTTTCATGATGCTGGCGATCGTCGTCGCCGGCCTCGCGTCCTATTTCCGGCTTGGCCGCAACGAGGATCCCGCCTTCACCTTCCGCACCATGATCGTGCAGGCCGCCTGGCCCGGCGCGACCATGGAGGACACGCTGACCCAGGTGACGGAGCGGCTCGAACGCAAATTGCAGGAGACCAAGGGGCTCGATTACCTGCGCTCCTATACCAGCCCCGGCCTGACCACCATTTTCGTCAATCTCAAGGGCTCGACCTCCGCCAAGGAAGTACCGGACATCTGGTATCAGGTCCGCAAGAAGGTCGGCGACATGCGCCGCACCCTGCCGCAAGGCGTGGTCGGCCCCGGCTTCAACGACGATTTCGGCGACACGTTCGGCCTGATCTACGGCTTCACCGCCGACAATGGCTTCAGCCATCGCGAATTGCGCGATTATGTCGAGGACGTGCGCTCGAAACTGCTGCAAGTGCCGGATGTCTCGAAGATCGAGCTGCTCGGCGCGCAGGACGAGCAGATCTATGTTGAATTCTCGACCCGCCAGCTCGCCGGCCTCGGCATCGACCGCGCCGCTCTGGTCGCGGCGCTGCAGGCCCAGAACGCGGTGCTGCCGGCGGGGGCGATCCAGACCGGCGACGAAAAGCTGTCGATCCGCGTCACCGGCGCCTTCAAATCCGAAAACGACCTGCTCGACGTCAATTTTCTGTCGAATGGCCGGCTGATCCGGCTGCGCGACATCGCCGAGGTGCGGCGGTCGCTGTCCGATCCGCCGCAGCCGATGTTCCGGGTCGATGGCAAGCCCGCGATCGGCCTCGCCATCGCCATGCGCGACGGCGGCGACATTCTGGCTTTGGGCCAGAATGTGAAGAAGGCGCTCGATTCCGCCATGGCCGACATGCCGGTCGGCGTCGATGTGGCGCTGGTTTCGAACCAGCCTGTCGTCGTCAAGAACGCCATCGGCGAATTCATGGAATCCTTGTGGCAGGCCATCGCCATCATCATGGCCTGCAGCATCGTCAGCCTTGGCTTCCGGCCGGGCGCCGTGGTCGCGCTCTCGATCCCGCTGACGGTGGCGATCATTTTCCCGATCATGGAATTCATCGGCATCGATCTGCAGCGCATCTCGCTCGGCGCGCTGATCATCGCGCTCGGCCTGCTGGTCGACGACGCCATGACCACGGTCGATGTGATGATCTCGCGCATGGCGGCCGGCGACAGCAAGGAAAAGGCGGCGACCGTCGCTTATGATTCGCTGGCCTTCCCGATGCTGACCGGCTCGTTCATCACCGCCGCCGGCTTCGTGCCGATCGGCTTCGCGCGGTCGTCCGCCGGCGAATATACCTTTTCGATCTTCGCGGTGGTGACCATCGCGCTGATCGTCTCCTGGTTCGTCGCGGTGCTGTTCGCGCCCTTGCTCGGCGTCTGGCTGCTCAAGCAGCCCGAGAAAAAGGCCGAGGAAATGCCGAGCCGCGTGGTTGAGACGTTCCGCTCGATTCTGCTTTCCGCCATGCGCCATCGCTGGATCACGGTCGCGGTGACGCTTGGCTGTTTCGTAGTCTCGCTGCTGGCTTTGCCGCTGGTGCCCCGGCAATTCTTCCCGGCCTCGGACCGTCCCGAACTGGTGGTGGACCTGACTCTGCCGCAGAACGCCTCGATCTTCGCCACCGACCGCGCGGCGGGCAAGCTCGACGCCATGCTTAAGGACAATCCGGACGTCGCGAGCTGGAGCACCTATATCGGGCGCGGCGCGATCCGCTTCTATCTGCCGCTCAACGTGCAGCTCAACAATGACTTCTTCGCCCAGGCGGTGGTCATCGCCAAGGATGTTGCCGCACGCGAAAGGCTGCACGCGACGCTTGAGAAGAAGCTCGCGGAGGAGTTGCCGTCCGTCGTCGCGCGCGTGTCGCCGCTGGAGCTTGGCCCGCCGGTCGGCTGGCCGGTGCAATATCGCGTCAGCGGGCCGGATCTTGGCCAGACGCGGGCGATCGCCTTGCAGCTCGGCGCCATTCTCGGCTCGGACAATCATCTGCGCCGGGTGAATTTCGACTGGATGGAGCCCGCCCGCAAGGTCCGCGTCGAGATCGACCAGGATCAGGCTCGGTTGCTGGGCCTCAGCTCGCAGGCGCTTTCGGCCTATCTCAACACGGTGATGACCGGCGCGCCGATCACCCAGGTCCGCGACGACATCTATCTGGTCGATGTCGTGACCCGGGCGCAGGACGAACAGCGCGTTTCGCTTGACACTCTGGCGTCGCTGCAGGTGCCGCTGCCGACCGGCCGCACCGTGCCGCTCAGCCAGATCGCGCGCTTCGATTTCGATCAGGAATATCCCTTGGTCTGGCGGCGCGACCGCGTTCCGACGCTGACGGTTCAGGCCGATGTGGTCCCGGGCGCGACGCCCGAGGCGGCGGTGGCCTCGCTCGCTCCGGCGATCGCAAAGCTGCAGGCCGATCTGCCGAAGGGTTATCGCATTGCTATCGGCGGCACGGTCGAGGAAAGCGCGGCCTCGCAGGCGTCGGTTTATGCGATGCTGCCGCTGATGCTGTTCCTGATGCTGTTCTTCCTGATGGCGCAATTGCAGAGCTTCAGCCGGCTCGCCATGGTGCTCTGCCTGGTGCCGATGGGCCTGATCGGCATTGTCATGGCCTTGCTGATTTCCGGTCGGCCGCTCGGCTTCGTCGCCATTCTCGGCATTCTCGCCTTGATGGGCATGATCGCGCGCAACGCCGTCATCCTGATCGAGCAGATCGAGGCGGAGCGCAAGCAGGGCCGGGATTTGTGGAACGCCATCGTCGAAGGCGCGGTGTCGCGCTTCCGGCCGATCATGCTGACCGCGATTTCGACCGTGCTCGGCTTCATCCCGATTGCGCCGACGGTGTTCTGGGGACCGATGGCCTTCGCCATAATGGGCGGCCTGTTCGTGGCCACCCTGCTGACCCTGATCGTCCTGCCGGCGCTTTACGTGATCTTCTTCCGGGTCGAGGAGCCCAAGGCCGCGTCAGCGGCCTGATAAGGCGCCGGCCAGCAAGGCCAGAATGATCGCCAGCAACGAGACGCCCGCCGCCGGCCATTGCCGCAGGCGGGCGTCGGTCTTTTCGGCGACCGGGCCGAGCGCGAGAAGCCGGCGGAAGGCCGCTTCATAAAAGACGATGCTGTCGCCGGCCGGAATTTTCGGCAACGGCCAGCCGATCCGCCGCAGACCGAAGGCGAGCGCCACGCCCACGGCGACCGGCCACAATCCATCCCACAGCTTGCCCCATTCCAGCGCCTTGGCGGGATCACCGAACGAAGACGCGAAGGACCAGGGCAGCAGGATCGCGCCCAGCGCGACCGCCGGCCAGAACCGAACGAGGCTCGGCGGGGTTTCGTCGGCCGATTCCGGCGGCGGCCAAGCGAGCCGAGCCAGGAAATGGGTCATCAGCAGCGCCGTCCCGATGGACGACAGGGTCGCCAGCACGGCCGGCCATCCTTGCGCGAACTGCGCCTTGGAGGCGAGTTTGGCCAGGGCGCCGCCGGTCAGCGGCAGGCCGGCGAGGCTGAGCGCCAGAGTGGCGGCGAGCGTCAGCGTCCAGCCGGCCAGTGGCGCGGCGCGGGCGGCGAGCGCGCCGATGGTCACGAACAAAGCCGCTTTGACCAGCAGATGATTGGCCGCGTAAAAGGCGACGTCGCCCGAGGCCGAAGCGTCGCCGGCGGTGAGCCCCATGCCGAGCGCGGCGGCGATCACGCCCATCTGGCTGATGCTCGAATAGGCCAGGATGGTCTTGGGATTGTCCTGCGTCAGGCCGAGGACGACGCCGTAAAAGGCGGTGAGGAAGCCGAGGGCCGTCACGGCCTCACCCCAGCCGGCGAGCGGAACGCCAAGCGGCAGGAAGCGGATCAGCCCAATCACCGCCGCCTTGACGCCCGCTCCGCTGAGCACGGCGGCGGCGGGAATCGGCGCGGCGGCGTAATTCAGCGGCATCCAGCCGTTGAAGGGGACGAGGCCGAGCTTCATGCCGAAACCGGCGACAATCAGCGCGAGCGTCGCGTCGCGCCAGGGCGAGGCGGGCAACGTCGCGACCACATCGGCGATGCGCGCGCCGCCCTGCGGCGCATTGGCGGCGAGCAGCGCGAAGGCCAGCAGCAGCACGGCCTCGCCGGCCAGCGCGAAGGCCAGATAAATGGCGCCGGCGCGTTTCTTTTCGGCATTGTCGGAAAAGGCGAACAGGCCATAGGCCGGGATGCTGACCAAGGCGTAGACGAGATAGAACGACACCAGGTCGCCGGCCACGAAGACGCCCAGGCTGCCGATCATGGTCAGCAGCCAGCACAGACCGAAGCGCTCGTCGGCCGCGCGGTCGCGGTACAAGGCGAGGCTCGTGGCGATCCAGAGCAAAGCCGCGACCGCGAGCAGCAGCGCGCCGGGCGGATCGAGGCGCAAGGTGAAGCCCAAGCCGGACCAATCGAACGACAGCGGCGTGGCGCTCATGCCGAACAGGCCGGCGGCGAGCGCGGGAATGGGGGCAAAGCCTTGCAGCGCCAGCGCGCGCGGGCGCCAGTCGGCGACAAAACAGGCGGCCAGCAGCGCCAGCGGGACGGCCAAGGTGGCGACGAGGAGCAGCGAGGGCAAAGAGGTCATGGCGAGCCCGCCGCCGCCAGCGGACGGCCGATATCGAGGAAGCCGAAGAAACTCTGCGGCGTGAAGCCAAGCGCGAGGGCGATGACGACGAGCGCCAGCGCGACCGCCTCGCGGCTACGCTTCGGCGTGGCCTTCAGGGCGACAGCCCCGTCCGACAGGGCCGGCGCCAGAATGCGATAGAGATAGCCGCCGGCCAGCAGGCCACCGGCGAGCACCGGCAGAGTCCAGATCCATTGCCCGGACGCGACGGCGGCTTGCAGCATCAGCCATTTGGCGTTGAAGCCGCCGCTCGGCGGCAGGCCCATCAGCGACAGGCCGCCGAGGCCGAGCGTGAGGAAGGTCACCGGCAGGGCGCGCGCCGCGCCGCCCAGTTTGGCGATGCGGTCATGGCCGAGCGCTTCGGCCAGCAGGCCGGCGGAAAAAAACATGCCGGCCTTGGCGAAGGCGTGGGCCAGAACCTGCATCATGCCGGCGCGCCAGCCGAGCACGGTCCAGGCGCCGACGCCGCCGGCGAGCGGAAACACGAAGAACAGATAGCCGATCTGCGCCACGGTGGAATAGGCGATCAGCAGTTTCAGCCGCGCCTGACGCAAGGCGAGCACGCTGCCGAACAGCACGGCCGCCGCGCCGAGAACGCCGAGAATGGCGGCCGGCGCGCCCTGCGGCAGCGCGGGCAGGACGAAGAACCACAGCCGCAGGATGAGGAAGAACGAGCCCTTGACCACAAGGCCGGACAGAACCGCGCTCGCCGCCGCCGGGGCGTTGGCATGGGCGGGCGGCAGCCAGAGATGAAGCGGGAACAGAGCCGTCTTGGCGAGCAGGCCGCCGGTCATCAAGGCGGCGGCGGTCCACACCACCGGCGTCGCCTGGACCCGTTGCGCCAGCAGCGGGATATCGAGCGTGCCATAGGCGCCATAGAACAGAGCGACGCCGAGCAGATAGGAGATCGAGCCGAACAGAGCGAACAGCAGATAGCGCAAGGCGGCGGCGAGCGTTTCGGGGCGACCGTCGAGACAGACCAGGGGCACGGCCGCGAAAGTCAAAAGCTCCAGCGCGACATAGAAATTGAACAGGTCGCCGCCGATGAAAATGATGGTCAGCGCCGCCCAGATCGCTTGCAGCATGGTCCAGAAGGTCAGGGCGCTCCGGCTCTCAGGGACGTCGTCCGGCGTTGCGAATTTGGCGCGCGCATAGAGCGCTGCGGCGGCGACGATGATTGCGGTCGCGACCAGCATCACCGCGGCTATGCC
>NZ_JAYSBG010000082.1:0-11864 GCF_041915505.1 Rhodoblastus sp.
CCGGCAAGATGGATTTCGCCAAGGTCAGCGGGCAGGTAAAGGCGGCATTGGCGGGATAAGTTTAACGGTCCCGCAGGCGTTAGGCGCCAGACTGCGTCCTGTCGCGTGACCAGTTGGCGCGTGACAAGGAGCGGGCGGGTCGATGATTGCGCAAACGGTGAAGCTGGCGTCCGCCCTGGGCCTTGTCGCCCTGCTGTCCTTCGTCGCCTTGCAAAGCCGCTGGTTCGAACAGGGCGGCGCGGCGATCGGGACCATGCTTTCCGCGCGTGACCCCATGCTCGCGGCGCGCGGTTCAGCAGTCCCTTCCGTTTCCGCCTCCCCTGCCGGCCCAACGCCCGCCATCGCGGTCGTCCGGCCGGCGGCGCGGGCCGGCATGGGCGTGGTCGAGCTGTCGCCCGACCGCAATGCGCAATTCGTTACCGAGATCGAGATCAATGGCGCGCGCATCCACGCCTTGGTCGACACCGGCGCCAGCCATGTGATGCTGACGGCGGAAGACGCCCGCGCGATCAATCTCGATCCGCCGGCCTCGGCCTATACGATCCCCGCGCAGACCGCCAACGGCACGGCCTTTCTCGCCCCGGCGCGCCTGCGCGAGCTGCGGGTCGGCGAAATCACTGAATATGACGTGCAAGCTTTGGTCGCCAAGCCCGGCCAGAACGGGATCAGCCTGCTCGGCATGAGCTTCCTGAAAAAGCTGTCCAGCTTCCAGGTCGCCGACGGCCATTTCGTGATGAAGCAATAAAAAAGGCGGCCGAAGCCGCCTTCTATTCCGTCGTTCGCACTCTGCGCGAACACCCCTCGCATCAGCCAAAGCCCGTCTCGGGACGGGCGTCTGACGACGCCCTGATGGTCGCATTCGCTCCTTGCCGGCGCTGGCGCGCCGGCCAAACGCCGCCGAAGCGCGAGAAGATCACTTCTTGCCGAAGGACAGGCCGCCGAAGCGCGAGTTGAAGCGCGACAGGCGACCGCCGCGATCGAGCAGCTGCTGCGAGCCGCCGGTCCAGGCCGGATGGGTCGAGGGATCGATGTCGAGATTGAGGGTGTCGCCTTCCTTGCCGTAAGTCGAGCGGGTCAGGAATTCGGTCCCGTTGGTCATGACGACCTTGATCGTGTGATAATCGGGATGGATGTCGGACTTCATGGTTTCGATCCTGCGGCTTGCTTTCTTGGGGCCTGACGGATCGCCGCCTTGGAACCCTGAAAAACAGGCGCCTTGCGGCGCCGGGAAAGTGGAAGGCCGGCTAATATACCACCCCGCGCGCAAGAGCAAGAGAAAGCGCGACAGAAGACGCGCGAACGGAGGCAAGATGTCGCGCCGCCTGTGCGGGCGAAAACCATCGCCAACGCCCCTGCCCCGCCTTATATAGACCGCATGACCGACGCCCCCGCCCCAAGCCGCTCGCCGCGCGATTCGCTCAAATCCCTGGCGCCCATCCTGCCCTATGCGCGCCGGCGCAAGAGTTGGGTGTTCGGCGCGGTCGCCGCGCTCACCGTCGCCTCCGCCGCGACCCTCGCCATGCCTCTGGCCGTGCGCGGCATGATCGACCGGGGCTTCGCCGCCGATCACGCCGGTGTGGTCAATTCCTATTTCGTGGCGCTGATCGGCGTGGTCGGCGTGCTCGCGATGGCCTCGGCTGCGCGCTATTTCCTGGTCATGACGCTCGGCGAGCGCATCGTCGCCGACCTGCGCGACGATGTCTTCGCCCATCTGACCCGGCTCGACCCCGCTTTTTACGACAACGCCCAGACCGGCGAGCTGGTGTCGCGGCTGACCGCTGACACCACCCAGATCAAATCGGCCTTCGGCGCCTCGGCTTCCGTCGCCCTGCGCAATCTGTTCATGTTCGTCGGCGCGATCGGCCTGATGATCTACACCAGCCCCAAATTATCGGCGCTGGTGCTGGTCGCGATTCCCATCATCGTCGTGCCTCTGGTCACGGCCGGCCGCTCGGTGCGCGGCCGCTCGCGCGCCGCGCAGGACACGCTCGCCGAGGCCAGCGCCTTCGCCGCGGAAAATCTCGCCGCCTTGCGCACCATGCAGGCCTTTTCCGCCGAGGACGCGACCGTGCGGCGTTTCGCGCGCGCCGCCGAAGGCGCCTATGTCGCGGCGCGCGAAGCGACCAAGGCCCGCGCCCTTCTCACCGCCTTCGCCATTTTCCTGGCCTTCGCCAGCGTGGTCGGCGTGTTGTGGCTCGGCGCCCATGACGTGCTCGCCGGGCGCATGACCGGCGGCCAGCTCTCGCAATTCGTGCTTTACGCCGTGCTCGGCGCGAGTTCGCTCGGGCAATTGTCGGAGGTCTGGAGCGAAATCTCCGCCGCCGCCGGCGCCGCCGGCCGCCTCGCCGAAATCCTCGCCTCGAAGCCCTTGATCGCCGCCCCCGCCCGGCCGCAGAAACTGCCCGAGCCGCCGCGCGGCGAAATCGCCTTCGATCAGGTGACGTTCGCTTATCCGGCGCGCCCGGACAGAAAGGTGTTCGACGACCTCAGCTTCACCATCGCGCCGGGAGAGAAAGTCGCTATTGTCGGACCTTCGGGCGCCGGCAAATCCACCTTGTTTCAACTGCTGATGCGCTTCTACGACCCGGTTTCCGGCAAGGTCTGCGTGGACGGCATCGACGCGCGCGCGGTCGATCCGGCCGATCTGCGCCACCGTATCGCTCTGGTGCCGCAGGAGCCGGTGATTTTCTCCGGCTCGGTTTCCGAGAATATCGCCTATGGATCGCCGGGAGCCTCGCCCGCCGAAATCGAGGCGGCGGCGGCGCGCGCGGCGGCCAAGGATTTCGTGCGCGCTTTGCCGCAGGGGTTCGGCTCGCAACTCGGCGAACGCGGCGTCACCTTGTCCGGCGGCCAACGCCAGCGTCTCGCCATCGCCCGCGCCATTCTCAAAAACGCTCCCATCCTGTTGCTCGACGAGGCGACCTCGGCGCTCGACGCCGAAAATGAAATTCTGGTGCAGCAGGCGCTCGACCAGCTCATGGAGGGCCGCACCACGCTCATCATCGCCCACCGCCTCGCCACCGTGCTCGCGGCCGACCGCATTCTGGTGATGGAGGGCGGGAAGATCGTCGAACAGGGCACTCATGCCGAACTGGCGGCGCGGGGCGGCCTTTACGCCCGGCTCGCCCGGCTGCAATTCGACGCCGGCGCCAAGGGGCTGGAGCCGGCGACCACCTGACGGCCTTTGGGATCCGATCGACGGCGGCCTCATCTTGATCTGCGCCAAAGGCTGAATAAAATCAAAGCTAAGTTGAAACTTTTCTTGTCTGAGATCGTCAACGGGACAGCGATGGCGGAGGCATATCCGACCAGTTCGATCTGACACATCCCGCAACATCCAGAGAAAACCAATGCCAAGCTTCATCGACCCGCGAAATGTCTTCGCATTTCGCCCCGGAAGCGCGCGCAGGACTGGCGCATCGCTGCTTGTGGTCGCGCTCATCGGAACATTTGCAAACGGCTACGCCGGCGAGAGAGCGACCGGAAGGCCGACATCCGGCGAGGGCGTGCCCACCTGGGTCGTCCAGGAATGCCGTCCGGCCACCGGCGCTGAAATCATGGGCAGGTTCGCCGGCGCCGGCTACTGGTTCTACCGCTCGACAGGCGATTTCTGCTATTTCGACCGTCGCCCGGGCGTGCTGTGACGGCGACGCTGTGCGCTCTATTCGGGCGTCCAGCGCAGCGTCAGCGTCGGCAGGCCGGACAAGGGATTACGGCCTGAACCGACCTGCACAAATCCCTCGGCCTGATAAAAGGCCAAGGCGCGGGCGTTATCGGCATTGACATCGAGGCCGAGTCCCGCCGGGCACGCCTGTTTGGCATGGCGGATCAGGGCCTGCGCCGCGCCGGAGCCGAGCGCGCGCGGATGGACCGCGATCTGCTCCAGCCAGGCGCGCGCCGGTTCGTAAAGCACGAAGCCGAGCAGCCCGCTTGCATCCTCCGCCACCGCAATGGAAGCGCCCCGGGCGCGCGCCTGGGCGAACAGATCGGCGAGCCAGGGGGCGCGGGCGGAAAAATCGATCTCCGGGCGCGCCTGGCTCCAGGTCGCGATCCAGAGCGCGAGCAGCGCGGGCCAGTCGGCGTCGCGATAGGGGCGCAGCGCAATCGTCATCGCCGTCTCTTACCGCTCGGTGATTTTCAGCTCGATGCGGCGGTTGCGGCGCAGGGCCTCGTCGCTGTCGCCGTCGTCGATCGGCTGGAACTCGCCAAAGGCGCCCGCCAATATATGCTGCGGCGGAAAGCCCCGGCCGATCAGATATTGCACCACGGCGATGGCGCGGGCGGCCGAGAGATCCCAGTTCGAGCGGAATTGCGGCGACGCGATCGGGCGCTTGTCCGTGTGGCCGTCGACCCGCAGCACCCATGGAATTTCCGGCGGGATTTCCTTCCCCACTTCGTTGAGCGCGACCATGATCTTGTCGACCTCGGCCTTGCCCTCCGGCGTCAATTCGGCCTTGCCGCTCTCGAACAGGACTTCGGAAGGCAGCACGAAACGGTCGCCGACCACTTTCACGTCCGGCCGGTCGGCCAGGATCTCGCGCAGGCGCCCGAAGAAATCCGAGCGATAGCGCGCCAATTCTTGCACCTTCTGCGCCAGAGCGACATTGAGCCGCGACCCCAGATCCGCGATGCGCTCCTGGCTCTCCTTGTCCTTGACCTCCTGCGCCGACAAAGCCTCCTGCACCGCCGCGAGCTGCTGGCGCAGGGCGGCGAGCTGCTGGTTGAGCAATTCGACCTGCGCCAGCGCCTTGGCCGAGATCTGCTTCTCCGCGTCGAGATTTTCCGCCGCCGCGCCGACCGAGGCGACAGAGGAATCGCGCTCGCGGCGGGTGGAGTCCAGCGTCGCGGTCAGGGTCGCGAGGCTTTGCTGGGCCTGCTCCTTGCCGCCCTTCTCCAGCGCGAGGATCGCCGTCAGCTCCTCGATCTGCCGGTTCAGCCGTTCGAGCGCCGCGTCCTTGCCGCCGACGTCGCGCGAAAGGAAATATTGCGCGAAAACGAAGACCGACAGCAGGAAGATGAAAACCAGCAGCAGGGTCGAGAGCGCATCCACGAAGCCCGGCCAGTAATTCATCGCCTCCGGCCGGCGGCGCGCGCGGGAGAGCGGCATCAGCGCGCCTCCGTCTTCTCGCTCGTCAGATGGGCTTCGAGCGCCGCCTGCAGCCGGGCCTGGCGGTCCGACTGGGCCTCGACCCAGTCGCGAATCATCTGCTGCTCCTGCCGCATATGTTTCACCAGCGCCTGCACGCCAGTCGCCAGACCTTCGAGCGCCTCGGTCGGGTCGCCGGCCTCCTCAGTCGTCCGCGCCGCCTCGACATCCGCCGACAGCCGGTCCTCAAGTTCGGTATAGAAACGGCTCTGCGCCTGCCCGGCCTGAAGATCGAGAAAGCCGAGCACCAGCGAGCCGGACAGGCCGAACAGCGACGAGGTGAAGGCGAGGCTCATGCCCGCGAGCGGGCGGGCGAGGCCGGATTTGAGATCGTTGAACAAGGAGGCGGTTTCGCCGCCACCCTGCAGCGAAGCGATCACCCCGCCGATGGAGGCCACGGTTTCGAGCAGGCCCCAGAACGTGCCGAGCAGGCCGAGGAAAACCAGCAGGCCCGTGAGATAGCGCGAGGTCTCGCGCGATTCGTCGAGCCTTGTGGCGACCGAATCCAGCACCAGACGCAGGATCTGCGGCGAAAGCGGCGCCTTGCTCGCCCCGACGAGTCGCGCCATGGGCGCGAGCAGGACCGGCGGCTTGACGCGCGCCTCGGCCTCCGCGCCCCGGTCGCGGGCGTTGACCCAGGCGATCTCGCGGAACAGCCGGCCGACCTGCGCGACCGCCAGCACGATTCCGATCGCGGCGGCGGCCAAAATCACGCCGTTGAGGGCGGGATTGGCCATGAAGGCGGCTTCGACCGGGCGATGCAGGATCGCCACGACGAAACCGACCAGAATGAGGAACACCGCCATGCGCACCAGGAAGATGGCGGGCGAGGAGAGGCGATAGGCGTCTTTGTCCGGCATGTCCGGCGCTCACTTTTCGGCGCTTGCTCTTCAGCGCGCATTTGCCGGCTCGCTCGCCGGCGCGCTCTCGCGGCTCTAGCCTCTTTTATTTTCGCAGCGTTTTCGCGAAAAACCGGCAACCACTTTTTCGCACGCTGCTCTAGGTTGAGCGCAACGCCACGGTAAATTCAAGCCGAATTTCGCTCCCGCGCGGTCCGCGCGCCGGAAGAGCGGGACGATCAGGCCTTTTTAAGAAGATCGAGCAGCTGTTTATGGATGAATTCATTGCCGCAGCAGACCGAACCGGTGCCGAAATAGTTCTGGCCGCCGTCGGCGTCGGTCAGATAGCCGCCCGCCTCGCGCACCAGAACGAGGCCGGCCGCCATGTCCCAGCTTTTCAGGCCGCGCTCCCAGAAACCGTCGAACCGGCCGGCGGCGACATAAGCCAGATCGAGCGATGCCGCGCCGAGCCGGCGCACGCCGCCCGCCCGGGTCATCACCGAGGACAGTTCGGCCTTGAAGCGCGGATGCAGCTTGGCCCCGGCGAGCGGCGGAATGCCGGTGGCGATCAGGCCCTCGGCGACGTCGCGGCGCGCGGCGACCCGGATGCGGCGGTTGTTGTAATAGGCGCCCTGCCCCTTTTCGGCGACGAAAATATCGTCGGTGGCCGGATTGTAGATCACGCCGGCGACCATCTGGCCCTCTCGCTCCAGCCCGATCGAGACCGCGAAGATCGGCAGGCCGTGCAGGAAATTGGTGGTGCCGTCCAGCGGATCGATATGCCAGACATGGCTCTTGTCGGAGCCCTCGACGATTCCGCCTTCTTCCAGCACGAAGCCATAGCCGGGCCGCGCGCGGGACAATTCCTCGAAAATGGTCTTTTCCGCCTTCTTGTCGGCGATGGTGACGAAATCGCCCGGTCCCTTGACGGAAACCTGAAGATTCTCGACCTCGCCGAAATCGCGCTTGAGGCCGCGTCCGGCCTTGATCGCGGTCGCGGTCATCACATTCATCAAAGCGGAATTGATCATGGAGCGTTCCGGGGCTGGTCCCGGCGGGGACGGCCGTTGATACGAAAGTCGCGGGTTGTGTGCCCTGCCCGCGCCGCCGCGTCAAGAAGGGGCGCGATTCAGTCGCATCTCGGCGCCCGTCTGGCGAAAACGCGACCTATCACAGCGACTGAAGCCCGGCTTGCGAAGAACCCGCGACCCGCGCGGCTTCGACGGGCCTGAGAGCGAAAATGCCGAATATCGCGATGATGGCGTAACAGAGCGCGGGAAGCGCCAGCGAAACCGACAGGCTGCCGGAGAGATCGGCGAGGCGGCCCGTCAAAGGCGGGATCACCGCGCCGCCAACAATCGCCACGCAGATAATGCCGGACCCTTCCGTCGCGCGTTTGCCGAGCCCCTCGCTGGCGAGACTGAAAATTGTGGGAAACATGATCGAATTCATCAGGCCGATCGCCAGCAGACTATAGGCCGCCAGCGCGCCATTCGCATTGGCCGAAATCAGGATCAGCGCGACCGCGCCCGCCGCATTGAAAGCCAGCGCCTTGCCGGGACTGATGAACCGCAGCGCCGCCGAACCGAGGAACCGTCCGACGAGCGCGCCGCCCCAATAGAGCGGGATCAATTTGCCCGCCGCCTCCGGGCCCAGAGCGAGCACATGCTGCTGTTCGAGATAAAGGACGATCAGCGAGCCGATCGCCACTTCCGCACCGACATAGAGGAAAATCGCAAGGGTTCCGAAGGCGAAGCGGCCCTGTTTCAGCAGGCCGAAACCAGCGAGGAGAGGGCCGTCGGCATGGCTTTCGCCCTTGAGGCGATCGCGATGGAGCCAGACCGCGCCGGCGACGAGCGCCAATGCGACCGCGAGGCCGAGATAGGCTCGCGCCACGACTTCCGCGCTGGCGGCGCGGTAAGCGTCAAGCGCGGCGCCGGAAAGCTCCGAAACCTTGACGTCGGCGAGGCTTCCAAGAATCAGGATCGAGCCGAAATAAGGGAAGACCGTCGTCCCCAGAGCGTTGAAGGCCTGCGCGAAAGTCAGGCGGCTATGCGCTGTCCGCTTCGGCCCGAGCAGCGAGATGAGCGGATTCGCCACCACCTGCACGATCGTGACGCCGCTCGCCAATACGAAGAGCGCGAGAAGGAACAGGCTGAAGGCGGGGCGCGCCGCGACGGGAAGAAACAGCAGGCAGCCGAGCGTCATCGTCAACAGGCCGACAATGGCGCCGCGCATGTAACCCAAACGCCGGACGAGGGCCGCGGCAGGCAGGGAAATGGTGAAATAGGCGGCGAAGAAGGCCGACTGCACCAGCATCGCCTGCATGTGATCGAGCGAAAACAGCGCTTTGAGCTTGGGAATGATCACGTCATTGAGGCTGGTGATCCCGCCAAAGATGAAAAACAGCGCCATGACAAACAGGCGCAGTTCCGGCGCGTCGACCGCCTCGACGTCGTCAGCGCCCGGCTTCCCATTCTGTTCGATGGTCATTCGATCCCATTCGCTTTGTGTTGGAGCCGCCGTCAGACGAGCATCAAGGAAGTCTTTTCGCCGGCGGACGCCGAGGGCGCAACCCACACGTCATAGACGCCGGGATCGGCGCGGGCCGAAAGATCGGGCTGAATGGCCGCGAGGTCGCGCATCCGCAATTCGAATTCGACCAGCTTCTCCTCGCCAGGCGCCAGATCGACATGCTGGACGCCCTTGAGCACGCGCACGGGCTGGGTGATCGCGGCCACCCGCTGGTGGACATAGAGCTGCGCGACTTCATGCGCGCTGCGCCGGCCCGTGTTCCTGAGCAAGGCGGAGATTTTCACCGAGCCGTCGCGCGGGGTTTGCGCCATATTGGCGCGGGTCGGTCCATAGCCGACCGTCGAATAGGTCAGGCCATGGCCGAACGGGTAGAGCGGCTCGTTCGAAACGTCGCGATAGCGCGCCTTGAAGGCGGCGACCCCGTCGATCTGCGGGCGGCCGGTCGAGCGATGGTCGTAATAATAAGGCTCCTGCCCCGGCGCCTGCGGGAAACTGACCGGCAGCCGCCCTTGCGGGGCGAAATCGCCAAACAGGACGTCGGCGAGAGCATTGCCGGATTCCGATCCCAGGAACCAGGCGCAGACCACGGCTTTTGCATCGCGCACCGCGCCGGCAAGCGCCAGCGCCCGGCCATGTTTCAGAATGATGACGACCGGCTTTCCAGTCGCGGCGACGGCTTCGGCGAGATCCTGCTGGATTGTCGGAATGACGATCGACGTCGTCGAAGCGGCCTCTCCGGTCATTCTCGCCTGCTCGCCGAGGTAAAGCACCACGACATCCGCCGCGCGCGCGGCCTCGACCGCGGCTTCCAGACCTCCCGGAATGGCCTTGTCCGGCTCGCATCCCGGCGTGAAGCTGCATTTCGCCTCCGGCCCGAGCGCCGAAAGGACGCCCGCCTCAAGCGGGACCGCCTTGTCGATCTCTTCGATGATCGACCATGCGCCCAGCTCGTTGCGCCTGTCGGAAACATAAGGACCGATGAAGGCGATGGACTTGCCCGATTTGGGCAAGGGCAGCACGCCGTCCTCGTTTTTCAGCAGAACGATCGACTTCCGCGCGGCTTCGCGGGCCAGCGCGATCATGTCGGGGCGGCGGACGACCTCCGCCTGACGATCGGGATCGAGCGAACGAAACGGATTCTCGAACAGGCCCAGCGCTTCCTTGACTCCGAGGACGCGGCGCACGGCTTCGTCCACAATCGCTTCAGGCAAACGGCCGCTGCGAACCAGCGCCGGAATGTGGTCGCGATAGAGCTCTTCCCCCAGAGCAATGTCACAGCCGGCGCTCAGCGCTTTTAAAACGGCGTCCGGCTCGTCCGCGGCGTAGCCATGATCGATCAGTTCGACGATGGCCTGAAAATCGGAGACGACCAGTCCGCGAAACCGCCATTCCCCACGCAGAATCTCGGTCAGCAAGCGACGGTTGGCGGTGCAGGGAACGCCGCCGAAATCGTTGAAGGCCGCCATGGTCGTGCGGGCGCCGGCGTCGAACGCGGCTTTGAAGGGTGGAAGGTGAACCTGCCGCAGCGTGGCTTCCGTGACGTCGACGGTATTATATTCCATCCCGCCCTGGACGCCGCCATAACCGGCGAAATGTTTCGGGCCAGCCAACAGCGAATCCGAGGCGCGCAGATCGTCTCCCTGAAAGCCGCGAACCCGGGCGGCCGCGATGCGCGAACCAAGCCACGCATCCTCGCCGGCGCCTTCGAGAACCCGCCCCCAACGCTCGTCGCGGGCGACGTCGACCGCCGGAGCGAAGGTCCAATGCACGCCGAAAGACGTCGCCTCCTCGGCCGCGGCCCTGGCGGTGCGCATGCAGAGACCGGGATCGAAACTGGCCGCCTCGCCCAATGGAATGGGATAGGTCGTTTTCAGGCCATGAACCACGTCGGCGGCGAAAATCAGCGGAATGCCAAGCCGCGATTGTTCGACGGCGATTTTCTGCAACTCGCGATTGAAGGCGAGGTCGAAGCCGTTGAAATAACCCGTCGCCCTGCCTCGCCGCACATCCTCCATCGCGCCCTCGCGCGTGAGCTTCGAGCCGCCGAGCGGATTGTTTTGTAACGAATCCTTGGGGCTTCGGAAGAGCGAGAGCTGGCCGGCTTTCTCATCCAGGCTCATCCGCCGCAGCAAATGTTCGATACGATCGCTGCGCTTGGGCCGCGGCGTCGACCAGGCGCGCAGGCCCAGGGCCGAATAGGCCACGGCGCCGAGGAGCAAGGCGCGGCGGGAAAAACCTTTGCGTTGAGCGCTTTTTGCTTCTTGCGTTTCAAAATCCATAGTCGGCGCCGGTAACGTAAACGCGCGCCGCCTTGGCGAAGCCGTTGGCGGCCCGGCGCCCGTTTCCAAACTGGACCGCCGCTGCGAATGGTGAACCTAAACGCCAAGTTTGCTTTAACATAGGCTTTTTTACGAAGGCGCGCGCCGCCGCGATCTATTTGCCGAGATAGGTCTTGATCGCCTGTTCGGTCTTCTGGCGCTCCTCGGGCGTCAGCTTGTTGGTCTCGCCGTCGAGCCAGGAATCGCGCAGGCCAGCCGAGGCCGAGAGGATGGCCCATTTTGCGCCTTCGATGCGATCCTGTTTCAGCCCGCGCCCGGCGAGCAGCATCCGCGCGACGCGGTTCTGCGCCACCGCATTATTGCGATTGGCCGCCCGCAACAGCCATTTGGCGCCGGCCGCCTCATCGGCCGGGACGCCGTCGCCATTGAACAGAGCGATGCCATATTCGACCTGGGCGGCCAGAAAATCCTGCTGCGCCGCGCGCGCGAGCCATTCGGTCGCCTTGGTCCGGTCCTTCTCGACGCCCTTGCCCTCGCGGTAAAGCAGCGCGAGCGAATAGGCGGCGTCGGGAAAGCCGAGATCGGCGGCGCGGCGGAAATCCTGCGCCGCCTTGCCAAAATTCGAGGCGACGCCATTGCCTTCCAGCGCGAGGACGCCAAGGTTGAACCAGGCGCCGGCGTGATCCTGAGCGGCGGCCTTTTCGAACCAGACGCTCGCCGCCGCGACATCCTTTTTCTCGCCATTGCCGGTCAGGAAGGCGTTGCCGAGAGCATATTGCGCATTCTTGTCGCCAGCCTCCGCCGCCAGCTTGTACCAGCGCATCGCCTCGTCGAGGTTTTGCGGCGCGGCGACGCCCTGGGCGTAAAGCTCGGCGACCAGGGTCATGGCGGCGCCGTCGCGTGGGTCGGCCTGAATCCGCTTCATCGCCTCATCGAAGGCGGTGCGGAAATAGCCGCGCTGGAAGGCGCCGAAGGCGAGATCCGGCTGGTCCGGCGCGAGCGCGGCGCGGGCCGGCGCCGCGAACAGGCTGGCGGCAAGCCACAACGCGCAGGCCGCTTTGGCGA
>NZ_JAYSBG010000083.1:0-11685 GCF_041915505.1 Rhodoblastus sp.
GACGCGCGCCTTCAGTCGAAGAAGGCCAGGGTGCGGAATTCGATGCTTTGCCGTGGCGGCGTTCCCGGCGGCGTGGTCGGGTCGGCGAAGCCGGTATGCGGCGCGAAACGGGTGACGGTTTCGTCCGAATCCCAGCATTTGATCAGGAGGCATTCCTCCACACCCAGATCGGGAATATAGGACCAGCGCTGCCCCGGATTATAGGCGAGGCTATAGGTCTCGCCGCGCCGATGCGGGAAGATCAGGTCGGTCGGCAGCAGATCGGCGGGGTCGACGCTGCGGCCGTCGCCGAGCGCCAGTGGCCAGTCGCGCGCCACATGGGCCACCGGCCGCCAGAGATTGATGATTGCGGCGCGGCGCGACAGCAACCCCTCCGCCTGGTCGCCCATGACGTCGCGCACCCTTTGCGGCCCGGATTTCACCGTCTGGTCGACATGGGCGCGGCCGACCGGCTGGCGGCTTTTGGCAGAGGCGAGATCGGATTCGCCGCTCCGGCGCCGCAAGGTGTGGTCGAACACCACGACGCGGCTTGCGCCTGTCGCCGCCTTGACGATTTCGGCCGTCTCGGGATGGCCGAGCGCGAGCGTCTGCGCCTCGTCCCAGAAATCGCGGACAGCGCTGCGCTGGCGGACCAAAGCGTAGCCTTCCCGGTCAAGCGAATAGCCGTCGGCGACCGGCCTCGCGTTGGTCAGAATCGTCTCGTGCGTTTCGATCGCCACATTGGATTCGGCAACGCCGTCAGGCGGCGGATAGCGATAGAAATAGAGCTTTTCGGCGCGCCGCGTCGTATAGGGCAAGCCAGCCGTGATGGATTCGAGGTATTCGGGCGCCGGCCGCAAGGTCATGACTGGGATCTCCTTCGGGGCGCCGATGGCGCGGCCGATCAAAAATTTTCCACCCAGGGACGAAGCTCGACTTCCCAGCTCCAGGCGCTACGCGGCTGGCGCAACACGCTCAGATAGGTCTGGGCGATGGCATCGGGATCGAGCGTGCTGTCGGGGCGATCCGCGGGATCGGGACGCGCCGCGCTGCGAATGCCGCCGTCGATGACGAAATGCGCCACATGAATCCCCTGCGGCGCCAGCTCGCGCGTCGCGCTCTGCGCCAGGCCGCGCAAGGCGAATTTGCCCATCGCGAAAGCCGACGACAGCGCGAAGCCTTTCACGCTCGCGGTGGCGCCGGTCAGCAGAATGGCGCCATGCCGCTTGGGAATCATGCGCCGCGCCGCCTCTTGAACCACGACGAAGGCGCCGAGGGCGGAGATTTCCATCGCTTGACGGACCTGGTCGGGATTGAGATCGACCAGCGGCCCGCGCAGCCGGCCGCTGGCATTATAGAGAACAAGGTCCGGCGCCCCGGCGCTTGATTCCACCTGTTGGAACAGGCGGGCCAGACTGTCGGGCGAGGCGGCGTCCGCCTCGAAAACCTTGGCGCCGATTTCGCCGGCCAGCCCTTCCAGCTTGGCGACATTGCGCGCCGCGAGAGCGACCGCGACGCCCTCGCGCGCTAGCGCCCGCGCCACGGAAGCGCTGATTCCGGCGCCGGCGCCGACGATCAGCGCCGTCTTGTAAGCGAAATCCTTATTCCCGCTCTCTTCGGCCATGACGCCCTCTTTGCGGCGTGTGACGTCCGCACGACTGAAACATTGTCCCTTCGATAGCGGAATTTCCATAAGGCGCGGGGAAATCGGGCCATTGCGAATTCGCAAATCTTCGGCGACGCGGCGGCTCCGAACCTCGCCGTGCAACTTGCCTTCGATCCGCGTCGCGATTAGCGTCCCGCGCAAATTCGAGGGCGTCATGGTTGGAGCTGGCACGGATCGGACGAAGCCTTTGTTCGAGGGCGGTCCGGCGATCATTCTGGTGCGGCCGCAGCTTGCGGTGAATATCGGCATGTGCGCGCGAGCCATGGCCAATTTCGGCCTGTCGGACCTGCGGCTGGTGAGCCCGCGCGAGGGCTGGCCGCGCACCGGCGCGCGGCGCAAGGGCGCCTATGCGGCGGCGGCCGGCGCTGTCCATCTGCTGGAACGGGCGAAGGTTTACGACAGCGTCGCGGAGGCCGTGGCGGATCTCAATTTCGTCTGGGCGACCACCGCGCGCGAGCGCGGTCAGATGAAGCGCGTCGAGGTCCCGGCCATCGCCATGGGTGAAACCGCCGCCGCCGTGCAGGCCGGCGAGAAACATGGAATCCTGTTCGGCCCGGAGCGCACCGGGCTCGACAATGACGATATTGCGCTCGCCAGCGCCGTCCTGACCTTTCCGGTCAATCCGGCCTATGGCTCGCTCAATCTCGCCCAGGCCGTGCTGTTGTGCGGCTATGAATATTTCAAAGGGCGGCAGGGCGGGGCGATTCCCTTCGACACCAGCGAGCGCTCGCCGCCGGCCCAGCGCGAAATGACCTTGTCCTTTTTCGAATTTCTCGAAGGCAAGCTGGAGGACGCCGGCTTTTTCCGCCCAGTGTCGAAACGGCCGGTGATGCAGCGCAATCTGCGCAACATGTTCCACCGCATGAACCTGACCCAGCAGGACGTGCGCACCTTGTGGGGCGCGATCGTGCGGCTGGTGGAAGGCCCGCGCGAGAAGCCGCAGACGCGCAAGAGGATCAAGCAGCGGAAGCCGGCCAAGGCGGCCGAAGGCGGCGCGACCGAGGCTTAAAGCCGTTCAGTGAAACCGGCCGCCCGGCGGCCCGCCAGGTCCGCCGAAGCCGCCAGGTCCGCCGAAGCCGCCCGCAGGTCCGCCCAAGCCGCCGGCAGGTCCGCCCAAGCCGCCGGCAGGTCCGCCCAAGCCGCCGCCGGGGCCACCAAAGCCACCGGGCGCCAAGGGCGGATTGCCGCCGCTGAACGACGGCAGGCTACCGTTTGCAGGGAAACCTCCGCTCGGGGGGCCGCCAAGCCAGCTCGGAACCGCGCCGCCGCCGGGGCCGAGGCCGGCGCCGCCCGGGTTCAGGAAGCCGCCCTGTCCCGGCGCGCGGCCATGCGGTCCGGCGCCCGGAGGCGATCCGAATCCGCCCGAAGGGCTTGGGCCGCCGCCGCCCAACCCGCCTCCGCCGCCAAATCCGCCTCCGCCGCCACGGCGGCCTCCGGGTCCGCCGGAGGGATCGAATCCGCCGCCCGGATTGGAAAATTCCATTTTGCGCGCGATCAGGCGGTCGCCGTTGAGTTCTCCGTCTATGACCACAAGACGGCCGCCGGTTCCGAAGCCGTCGGCTTGGCTCTCGATCCGAAGCCCGCCCGGCGTCTCCAGCCCTCCGTCGCGGCGACTCACCCATGTTTCGATCGAAACCTTCCGGACGCCGGCAATGGCGATATCCGCGTCCCGCCGCGTTTCGCGGGCGACGAAGACGCCGCTTTCCAGCCCGCCGCGCAAGACGACGCGCTGGCCGGCCGGGAAATCGCCGACGCCCGAAACCGCCTGCGCGCCGATCCGCGTCGCACCGTCTGCCTGCCGCGAAAGCACGCCCACGATCTGGTCCTGCCCGCCTTCGCGGCGCTCGACCGCCGAGGCGACGATGGTCTGGTCCGGCCGGCGCAGGCCGCTGATGGCGACGCGATCCCCGACCTTGAGCGCGCGCGCGATCCTCTTGCTCGGCAATTGCACGCTCTGGCCGAGGATATCGGCCTGCCGGCCGGCGATTCGCTCAACGGGGCCGACGACTTCACTGACGATGACGATGCGTCTGGTCGACCAGGTTTGGTCGCGCTGCTCGGCGACGAGGCGCGCGACCTGGCCGATCCGCATGTCGCCGGCCTCGACGCGCGAGCCGTCAATCTCGATGGCCGCGTCGTCCGGATAAACGATGCGCTGGCCATTGACGTAGACGCTGCCGAATTTGCGTATGATTCCGATGAAGCCGGTGCCGCCGATGCCATTGTCGCCGGGCCGGTAGCCCGTGCCGCCAATGCCATTGTCGCCGCCCGGCTTGCCGGTTTCGCCGGCAAAAGCCGGCGCGCCGCCGAACAAGGCGGACAGCAGCAGGAAGCGCCGGCGGCTGAGGAGAGGCCCGGCGCTCAAGGGCTCGCTCCGCTTTCTGGTTCACTTGCCGGTTCACTTGCCGGTTCGTTCGGCGCTTCGCGCCGCAGCGACTCGTCCTCGCCGTAGAGATAGACGCCGAAATTCCAGCGCCAGCTTCCGCCGGGATCCTTGGCGAATTCGCCCTGCGCCTCGCGATTGACCTTCTGCAACGCCTCGAAGGCGATCTCGCGCGATAGGGCCAGCATTTTCGTCGCCATTTCCGGCGACACATTCTCGTAATGGACCGCACGCTCGAAAAAGGGCGGCCTGGCGGCGAGCACGTTCTCCACCGCCGCCGCCACATGGTCGTGCAGGTTGCGGCCGAAATAATACAGCTGGCGGTCGTCGCCCGAACGCGGCGCGAAGGCCGCTTCTTCCAGCCGGATGCAGCCGTTTTCGTCAATCGCGACGATGCCGCGGTCGAGCCATTCATCGAGAACGGCGCGCGGGCGCACGTCGCGGGTGACCGATTCCACCAGCTCTTCGTAAGTGGGGCCGTCGCCCGCATCGCCGGCGCGGCGCAGGGGCAGAGGCGCGCCCGCTTCATCGGTGAATTCCGGCGCGGCGATCCAGCGCGCGAGGATCATGCTCGAGCGCGAGACGCTGGCGGGGACGAGGCGAACCGGCGCGCCGGCGCCGCGCAGGCGGCGGACTTCCTTGCGGTGAATTCCCGTCAGCAGGCTGACGCGGCTGTCGGTCTGCTCCTTGCCCGCAAGCGCGAAATCATGTTCGGCGACATTGACGTAAAGCTCGCGCAGCAGATCGCACAGCGCGGGGAAGGTCATCCCGCACCGAATAAACAGGCGCACGAGCGGGCGCAATATACGCGCGACGGGCGTTTGCAGGCGTCCCGCATCCGGCGGGGCGGCGGTCTCGATCATGCGACGAGCATAAAGCATTTTTTTGAGTGGGATGAAATCCCACAATTCGATTGACGTGGGAATTATTCCCACGTATTGAATCGTCCGTTGTTCCTTTGGAGTTCATTTCATGGCCCTCATCTCGATACTGGCTTCGCCTCCATCGGTTTTCCCGGCCCGAACCAATGTGAAGGTTCTCAATCGTCTGGCTCAATGCGTCATTGTGGCCGGCGCGCTCATCGGCGGCGCGCGGCTGTCGGCAGCGCCTGAGACGGCGTTCGGATCGACGGCCCAACAGATGAACGATCAAGGCGCGCCGACGCAGGCCGAGGAGCCCCAGCCTTCGCGCGCCGCGCGTCCCGTCACGCGTATCGCCGCCGGTTCTTCCCCCGTTTCCTGGAGCGGCCAGTTATGACTAGATTGGTGGACCTTTGGCGGCGTCTCATCGCCAGTCGGACGATTTGCGTCCTGTTGCAGCTTGCTTTCCTGCTCGGCGCATGCGCGCTGGCGGAAGCGGGCAGGAGCGGTGGCCCAGCCGAAGCGGCCATGCTCGCGGGCTATGAGCAGATCCGCGTCTCTATCGACGGCCAGCCCGCTCTGCCAGCCCTGGAAGGACGGGGGGCCGAGGAAGGCGCGTTTGATACGGTCATGGCTTCAAGCTGCCGAGCGGGCGATGTCTTCGGTTGTGGCTTGTTCTTCACATGGCGGGCCCTGGTCGTCGTGTTCACCGTTTTCGAAAAGCTCGTGACTCTCGCGATGATCGGGCTGTTCCTCCCCTGGCTCCTGTGGGCCTGCTGGCGCGAAGCCATCGCGACCTGGAGAAACGCCACGAAAAAAAACGCCAGCCTCTCGGCGAAGGGACCGCGCTGGGTCGTGACCGGAAGCGCGACGCCGCGAGTCGCCGGGTGGACCGTCGCGCGCCCTGATCGCAACATTCAGCAACCGTGACCGATGGCTCGCGACTATGCGGTTTCCTTGAGATAAGCCAGCATGGTTTCGGCGCCGGAAACCTCCACCGGCACGCCGGATGGGTTGTCCCTGATATTCGCCTCGGCGAAGACTTTTCGGATCTCGCCGTCTTCCACCAGCATGGAATAGCGCCAGCTTCTCATGCCCATGCCCTGCTGGCCGCGATCGACCAGCATGCCCATCCGGCGGGTGAAATCGCCGTTGCCGTCGGGCAGCATGAAGACCTTCGCTATCTGCTTGCTCTGGGCCCATTGGAACATGACGAAAGCGTCATTGACCGCGAGGCAGATCACCTCATCCACGCCGAGGCGTCTGAATTCGTCGTAATTCTTCTCGTAGCCGGGCAGATGGCTGTCCGAACAGGCCGGGGTGAAGGCTCCCGGCAAAGCGAACAGGACGACGCGCTTGCCGCCGAAAATCTCCGCGCTCGACACGTCCTTCCATTCGAACGGATTCGGCCCGCCTAGCGCGTCATTGCGGACGCGGGTTCGGAAAATGACGTCAGGAACATGGGTCGGCGTCATGGCGGCGGCTCCTGTCGGGACGAGCGGGATACGCTCGCGCGAAAGGCTCACCCCACCCGCATCCAGCCTTCGCGGCCGAGGCGTTCCTGCGGGAGATAGTGCGCCTTGTAATCCATCTTCTTCGAGCCCGCGACCCAATAGCCGAGATAGAGATGCGGCAGGCCGAGCGCGCGGGCGCGGGCGATATGCTCCAGGATCATATAGGCGCCGAGCGAACGCTGCGGCGCGTCGGGGGCGTAGAAGGAATAGACCATCGACAGGCCGTCATCGAGCACGTCGGTGAGGCAGCAGGCCAGCAGCCGGCCCGGCTTGCCCCCTTCGCGCAGCCGGTAGGTCGCGATGCGGCTGTCGACATGGCTGTCCTCGACCATCATCGCATAATCCAGCATGGCCATGTCGGCCATGCCGCCGTCGCTGTGGCGCGAATCCAGATAGGATCGGAACAAGGCGAACTGCTCGGCGTCGGCGCGCGAGGCGCCGACAGCGGCGATTATGTCGTCATTGCGGGCGATGACGCGCTTCTGCGTGCGGCCGGGCGCGAATTCGTCGCAGAGGATGCGCACCGAGACGCAGGCCTTGCAATTCTCGCAAGCCGGGCGATAGGCGATGGTCTGGGAACGGCGGAAGCCCGAATGGGTCAGGGCGTCGTTGAGATGGGACGCCCTGCGGCCGACAAGATGCGTGAAGACCTTGCGCTCCTCCTTGCCGGGCAGATAGGGGCAGGGCGCAGGCGACGTCAGGTAGAATTGGGGCGGATCGCGCGGCTCGCTGGTCAAACCCTTTCCCTCTCAGATCAGACTCGGCGCAATACGATCACTCCGGCGAGCACGTCGTGCAAGCATCTCTTGTCGCTCGCGAACAGGGAAAACAGAAAAATCGGCGCGAACAGATAGAGGCTCAGATAAAACAGCACGGCGTGGACCGAGGCGTGGATGAAGGGCGTGGGCGAACCGTCCACCAGCCGCATTTCGAGATCCATCGCCTTCATGCCCGGAGTCGCCCGGCGCCAGCCCGAAATCGTCAGGCCGTTGTAGAAAAAAGCGACGAGGGGGAACAGCGAGGGCAGGAACAGCCAGGCGATGCCGAGCGTCAGCACGCCCAGAACGATGAACAGGACCGCCGAAAGAATGGAGACCAGGATCAGGTCGAGCAGGACGGCGGCGATGCGCCGCCGCCGCACGCCGGCCAGCGCGCTCGCGGGCAGGGGCGCGAGAGGATAGACGGCGGGTCGCGGGGCGCCCCAGCTATTGGCGTTGCTCATGGTGTCGCGCTCCGGAACAGGCTGCGGCGAAACAGGTCGCGGCGCGAAAACGCCGCCGCATCATAATTTGGCGGCTGACCTCGCGCCGCGCAAGGGGAGGGCGCCGCCCGAAAGCGGGTCAATCCACCGGCGCGGGCGCCTCGAAGATCAGCAGTTGAGAGCGCTTGCTGGCGCCGCTTCCGCCGCTCGGACTGAAGCCGAGCCTTTGCAGCAGGCGCCAGGTGGCGCCGTTTTCCCGCGAGCATTCGGCGACAATGCGCCGGTCGGGAAAGGCGTCGCGCAGGAGACCAAGCATCGCCTCCGCCGCTTCGGCGCCATATCGCTTGCCGTGGTAGGGCGCGCCAACCCAGAAGCCCATCTCGATATCGGCGGCGCCCCGGACGACGGCGCCCACGCAGCCGACGAAGGGACCGTTCTCGCCGGCGTGAACCGAGGCGAAGCACCCCTTGCTTTGGTGCGGCAAGGCGATGAGGTCCTGTGCGTCGGCAAGCGTGAAGGGTTGGGGCAGTTTCGACTTCCCCGCCGCGACCAGCGGATCATTAGTCAGAACGACGAGCTGGAAGGCGTCCGCGGGCTGTAACGGCTGGATGAACAGCCGCTCCGTCAGGCAATGCCCCTGCGGGAACAGTTTTTCCCGAAAATTCTCGATTCTCGACGCGCCCATGCCAGCCACTCCCGGACATCCCCTCCACGGGGACGGAAATGTCTGGCGTGCGCTGGACGCCGCCGCCATCGCGTCGCGTCGTCCAGGTCACCTGGCTTATGCGCCTTTCTTCAGCATTTCCGCCACCCTGGGCGCGAAATAGGTGAGAATGCCCTTGGCTCCCGCTCTTTTGAAAGCGAGAAGGCTTTCCAGCATGGCCTTTTCACCGTCGAGCCACCCGTTCCGCGCCGCGGCCATGATCATCGCATATTCTCCGGAAACTTGGTAGGCGAAGGTGGGCGCCTCAAACCGATCCTTGACGCGGCGGATGATGTCCAGATAAGGCAAGCCCGGCTTTATCATGATCATGTCGGCGCCCTCGTCGAGATCGGCGGCGACCTCGCGCAAAGCCTCGTCGGAATTGGCCGGGTCCATCTGATAGGTGCGCTTGTCGCCGACCAGCACGGCATTGGTGCCGATGGCGTCGCGGAACGGGCCGTAGAAGGCCGAGGCGTATTTGGCCGCATAGGCCATGATCTGCACGTCAGTAAAGCCTTCGCTGTCGAGCGCGGCGCGGATCGCGCCGATGCGGCCGTCCATCATGTCGGAGGGGGCGATGACGTCGGCCCCGGCGCGGGCCTGGTTCAGCGCTTGTTCGACCAGAACGGCGACGGTCTCGTCGTTGAGGATGGTCTCGCCCTCCAGCAGGCCGTCATGGCCGTGGCTGGTATAGGGATCCAGCGCGACATCGGTGATGAGGCCGATTCCGGGGACGACCGCCTTGATCGCGCGGCAGGCGCGGCAGACCAGATTTTCGGGATTGAGCGCCTCGGAGCCATGGGCGTCGCGCAGTCCCGGATCGGTATAGGGAAACAGAGCGAGGGCCGGAATGCCGAGTTCGGCCGCGCGCTGGGCGGCTGCCACCGCCTGATCGACCGACAGGCGTTCGACATCCGGCATGGAGGCGACGGGGGTGCGCACATTCTCGCCCTCGACGACGAAGATCGGCCAGATCAGGTCATTGGCCGTCAGCACATTTTCGCGCACCAGACGGCGCGCCCAATCGGCCTTGCGGTTGCGGCGCGGCCGGTGGGTCAGGTTGAGGGTAAGGTCGAGCGGGGAGCGGGGAGCGTCGGTCATGGGGCTGTTCCAGATGTCGGGCTCCCCATAGCATAAGGACGCGTTCGCGCGTAAAATTTTGCGGCCGATGGTCAAATGCGGTATCGCGCTCGCTTTGCGGCGGCATTCAGGGAGCTTTGGACAGGGCGATGGATTACGGCAGGAGCGCGCGCAGGGAGCAGGGCCTCGAACCGTCCGGCGCCATTCGGGTCGGCGCGAAGACGGGACCGGAGGCGGACGAGGCGCGCTGGACGCTGGCGCTGACGGTCTTCCTGCGCGTGGTGTCGCTGCTGTGGATCGTCGAGGGGCTGGAGCAATGGCGGCGGATCATCGCGCCCGCGACCGGCTCCTTTCTCGACCTCTCGACCGCGGCGATGTTAGCGACCATCTTTTTCGCCGTGCTCAATCCGATCGCGGCGGTCGGCCTGTGGCTGGTCGCGCCCTGGGGCGGCGTGGTCTGGCTGCTGACCCTGTTCGCGCAGGTTTTCGTGATCGTCTCCAAGCCGTCCTTCTTCCTGTTCGGCGGCGCGCTGAAATGGGCCGACGGCGTGCTGCTGGCGCTTTATCTCTTTCTCTCGTGGCGCGCCAACGCCGCCTCCGAAGGGGCGGGAACGATCGATGGATGGCTCGCGCGACTGCGCGAACTGGCGCAACGGCCTCGTGCGCGGTCGTAAACAAGCGTCAACGTAAATACTTGTTTTAATTCACGCAAGATTCACTTCAATTGCCGCAAACCGCGGTAACCCGGGATTCAGCCTCTTATTTAAACCGGTTTTCATTCGCATTGTTTAGATTGCGATCCATCGAGGCCGCCGGAATAGTATCGGTGAGCGAAACAGATCGCAGGAAGACCACAATGTCCAAAGCCATCAAGATGGAAATCTCCGCGTCGAGGGCCGAGCGTTGCGCCGAGGTCCGTCCCGTTTACCTTGAGGCCCTCACCCTGGTCGAGCGTCTTCATCGCCGGCTGCTGGATGTGATCAAGGACGAATTCGACCGTCGCGGCCGTTCCGACATCAACGCTGTCCAGGCGCTCCTGCTCTACAACATCGGCGATTCCGAGCTGACCGCCGGCGAGCTGCGCACCCGCGGCTATTATCTCGGCTCGAACGTGTCCTATAACGTCAAGAAGCTGGTCGAGATGGAATATCTCCATCACGCCCGCTCCCGCGTCGACCGCCGCTCGGTGCGCATCAGCCTGACCGCCCAGGGCAAGGAAATCCGCGACATCGTCGCCACTCTCTACGAAAAGCATGTCCTCACCGTCGAGCAGATCGGCGGCGTCTCGGTGGACGAGTTCAAGGTGGTCAACAACGCCCTCAGCCGCCTGGAGCGCTTCTGGACGGACCAGATCAAATATCGCCTCTGAGCGCGCCCTCGCGCAGGCGCCCCCGCCGTCCTCGATCTTTGCATTTCCTTTACCTTGCCGGGCCGATGGGCCCGGCTTTTTGCTTTCCGGGCGGCGCCGCCTTAAAATCGCCGCGCTGTTCGCGCCTTGTTAACCCTCGTCATTGATTCTGCAGCGCGAATATCCTGCCAGCGCCGTTCACAGGGCGCCGCGCCGAGGTCCGCAAGAGTTTCCATTGGGAGTTTTGCCGTTGAACACCGCCGATTTGACGCGAACCCGTCTGTCGCCGTCGCGCCGGAAGGGCGTCGCGGCTTGTTTCGTTGTGGGCGCCGCTTTGCTCGGCGCCGGCCCCGCGCTCGCCGGGGATGGCTTTAGCCAGGCCGAATGGGCCCAGCGCTACGATTCGGACACCCGGTTGTCCGTCGCCCGCTCCAACACCCCGCTGCTGTCGCCGCGCACGCTCGCCGCGACCGAGCAGGCGATCGAGCAATACAAGACCATCGTCGCCAATGGCGGCTGGGGCAAGGTCCCGACCGGCGGCGCGCTCAAGCTCGGCTCGTCCGGCCCCGCCGTCCATGCCCTGCGCAAGCGCCTGACGGTCACCGGCGACCTCGACGCCAACGCCTCCGCCTCCGGCATTTACGATTCCTATGTCGAAGCCGGCGTGCGCCGCTTCCAGGCTCGTCACGGCCTGATCGAGACGGGCGTCGCCACGCCGCAGACCATCGACGCCATGAACGTGCCGGCCGATTACCGCCTGCGCCAGCTTGAAACCAATCTGGTCCGCCTGCGCTCGTTCTCGTCCAATCTCGGCGAGCGTTTCGTCGTCGCCAATATTCCGGGCGCCCTGGTCGAGACCGTCGAGAACGACAATGTCGCGACCCGCCATCTCGCCGGCGTCGGCAAGATCGACCGCCAGTCGCCGGTCATGCAGACCCGCGCCTTGGACAT
>NZ_JAYSBG010000084.1:0-11601 GCF_041915505.1 Rhodoblastus sp.
GAGCCGCCTTGGCGATGCGCTCCGGGTCGCCGATGAAGATCGGCTCGATCAGCCCGTGCTCGGCCGCGAGCAGCGGACCGCCGAGCGAATTGTGGTTTTCCGGGCAGACGATCACGGTTTTCAGGCGCGGCAACTGGCTGGCCAAAGCGAGGAGATGGGGAAACTGCTCCTTCTCCTCCATGATGAGCGCCGGCAATTCGCGCTCGGCGATCTCGACATGCTGCGTGGGCGCATTGACGATGGCCGTGCCCTTGCAAACCGGCTCGCCCTTCGCATTGACCACGACCGTCTCGAACACCGCGACCGGCTCCTCGCGCTTCTCGCGGCAGGTCACGGTCACGCGGAGGCGGTCGCCGACATGGACGCGATTGACGAATTCGAAATTCTGGGCGCGATAGAGCGTGCCCGGTCCGGGAAGAATATTGCCCAGCACGGCGGAAATCAGCGATCCGACCCACATCGACGGCGCGATCGGCGTCTCGACGGCCGGCGCGCCCTCCGTGGGCGGAAGCATCAGCGGATTGGTGTTGCCGGACATGTGCGCGAACAGCAGCAGGTCACGGTCGGAGCAGCCGCGCTCGATCGAGGCCGTGTCGCCGACCTTCAATTGCGCCCAGGTCGTGTTGGAAATGGTCTTGACCGATTTCATGGATCGTCTCGCGCTTGGATGAAGGGTCCGTCCAGACCGCCGCCGCGCCGCCATATCCGCCGCCGCGCGGCGGGGGCGCTCACACGACTTTTGCGTTCTGGTTACGCCATTTACGCCCCGGCGCGGCGCCGAGCGCCGCCTTATTGCGGCGCAATATAGACCAGACAAGATGACATTCCAATGAAGTCTTCAGTCGCGCGCGATTGAATTTTGAGGCGCATGGCGGGCGGAACTGGCCCGGACGCCAAAACGGGCGGCCTTTTCGTTCAGACCACCACGGTCAGGTTTTTCGCGGCGCGGGTCACGCCGGTATAGAGCCAACGCTCGCGGTTCTCGCGAAAGGCCCAGCTTTCGTCGAACAGCACGACCTCATCCCATTGCGAGCCCTGCGCCTTGTGCACGGTGAGCGCATAGCCGTAATCGAATTCGTCGGACTCGCGGCGCTGGGCGTAGGACAGGCTTTCCTCATTGCCGTCGAACAGAGCCGGCAGCACGCCGACGCGGATCGCCTTTCCGCCGGGCGTCTCATCGCTGGTCAGGCTCATGCGATAGCGCGCGCGACGCACCCCTCCGGCCTTGTGGACGCGGAAGATCGCGCCATTGAGCAGGCCCTTGGTCTTGTCATTGCGCAGGCAGACCAGCTTTTCGCCGACTTCCGGCAGTTCAGCCTTGAAGCCGAGCAGCTCCCGCAGCCTCTTGTTATAGGCGCGGCGGGTCTTGTTCAGCCCGACCAGAACCTGATCGGCCCCTTTCACCAGTTCGGCGTCGATGTCCTTGCGCGACACCACCCGCATCGCGCCATGATCGCCGAAGGCGAGCCTTTCGCCGGCCCTGATCTGCATCGACAGCCGCACGATCGGATTGTCGGCGGCCTGGCGATGGACCTCGGTCAGCATCACGTCCGGCTCCTGTTCGGTGAAGAAGCCGCCGCCCTTGACCGGCGGCAATTGCGCCGGATCGCCGAGCACAAGCACCTTTTTGCCAAAGGAGAGCAGATCGCGGCCCAGCTCCTCGTCGACCATCGAGCATTCGTCGATCACGATCAAGCTGGCCTTGGAGGCCGGGCTGTCCTCGTTCAGGACGAAACTCGGCTCCTCGCTGTCGAGATCCTTGGGCCGGTAGATCATGGAATGGATGGTGCGCGCCTCGCCGCAACCCTTTTCGCGCAGCACCAGCGCCGCCTTGCCGGTGAAGGCGCCGAATTGCACCTCGCCGTCAACATTTTCCGCGATATGGCGCGCCAGAGTGGTCTTGCCGGTGCCAGCATAGCCGAACAGCCGGAACAATTGCGGGCCGCCCGCGTCGGAAATCCAGTCGGCGACCGCAATGAGCGCCTTGTCCTGTTGCGCGGACCAATCCATTCTGCTGCCCGATGGTTCCGGAAATGAGAGAACCTTTATAGAACGTCGGTACGGAAGGAAAGCTTTTACGCTTTGCCGCGAACCGCGCCGTCTGGTCGGACGTTTAGCAACGGCCGACCCCAATCAGGGAGAACGACATGGCCGCCTATACGATCAAGCCGCTGGAATCCGCTCTGGCCCATTCCACCGGAGGCCGCAACGGCCATTCAGCGACCGACGACGGCTCGGTGAGCGTCGATCTGTCCGTCCGCAAGGGCATGGGCGGACCGGGCCTGCCCGGCACGACCACGCCGGAACATCTGTTCGCCGCCGGCTATGCCGCCTGTTTCGGCGGCGCGGTGGATTTCGTCGCCTCGCAGCACAAGGTCAAGATTCCGGACGCCAAAGTGACCTGCAAGGTCGAAGTCGGCCCGCGCGAAGGCGGCGGTTTCGGCATTGCGGTGACGATGAAGGTCGAATCAAACAGCGTGCCGACCGCCGAATTGCGCAAGATCGTCGAAGAGGCGCATGAAAAGGTCTGCCCCTACAGCCATGCGACACGGGGCAATATCCCGTTCCATCTGGATATCGAAGGCGCCTGACAAAGGACGAATACGTCATTGCGAGCGAAGCGAAGCAATCCATGCAACCATTCAGCAGGTTGAGCGGTGGATTGCTTCGCTTCGCTCGCAATGACGGCGTGAGGTAAGACCGCCTTACTCCAACTCCGCCGCTAGCCTCGCGCGGGCGCGCAGCTTCTCGGTCTCGCTCTTGAGCTGGCCGCAGGCGGCGAGGATGTCACGGCCGCGCGGCGTGCGCACCGGGCTGGCGTAACCGGCGTTGAAGACGATGTCGGAGAATTTCTCGATCGTCTCCCAGCTCGAACATTCATAGGGCGCGCCCGGCCAGGGATTGAACGGGATCAGATTGATCTTCGCCGGAATGCCCTTGAGCAGCCTCACCAGTTCGCGCGCCTCGGCCGGGGAATCGTTGACCCCCTTCAGCATCACATATTCAAAGGTGATGCGCCGGGCGTTGGAGACACCGGGATAGTCGCGGCAGGCCTGCAACAGGTCCTTGATCGGATATTTCTTGTTGAGCGGCACCAGCCTGTCGCGCAGATCGTCGCGCACGGCATGGAGCGAAATGGCCAAAGCCGCGCCGGCCTCCGCGCCAAGGCGCTCGATCTCCGGCACGACGCCCGAGGTCGAAACCGTGATGCGGCGCTTGGACAAAGACAGGCCCTCGCCGTCCGAGAGAACATCCACCGCGTCGCGGACATTTTCGAAATTATAAAGCGGCTCGCCCATGCCCATGAAGACGATGTTCGACACCGCCCGCACACCTTCTCCGAAGGGAATCAGGCCGTTATCGGGCGGCGTCAGGCCGGGAAAATCCCCCAAACGCTCGCGAGCGACAATCAGTTGCGCCACGATCTCCTGGGTCGAGAGATTGCGCACCAGCCTTTGCGTGCCGGTATGGCAGAAGGTGCAGTTGAGCGTGCAGCCGACCTGGCTGGAGACGCAGAGCGTGCCGCGATCGGCCTCGGGAATATAGACGCATTCCACTTCCGCGCCCAAGGAACGGGAAGCCTCCAGCCGGTCGACCGGCGGCATGCGGATCAGCCATTTGCGGGTGCCGTCGGTCGAAACCTGCTCTTCCATCACCTCCGGCCGCGTCAGCGAATAATGCTCGGCGAGCTTCTGCCGCATGACCTTGGAGACATTGAGCATGGCGTCGAATTCACGGACGCCGTGGAAATAGATCCAATGCCAGAGCTGGGCGACGCGCATGCGGATTTCGCGATCGGGCGTGTCGATCGCGCGCAAGGCCTCCGCCAGCGCGGGGCGCGTGAGGCCGACGAGCGACGGCCGGCTCGCGGGAAAAACGGCGATGGGGGCGGGCGCGCTCTGCTGCGCGGCCTCGTCGGCCAGGGTCATGGCGTCCTAGGGGGTAAGTAAAACGGGATATTCTACATTATCATAAGACGGCGGCCGGGGAAACCGATTGCGCCAGGCGCAGATTTTCGCGACACAGCGGCATGAACTTCGCCGCGCCGCCCTTCCGCCGATTCATGGCCCTCGTGCTGTTTGTCGCCGCCACGATCGCCATACGGCGTTATGGCGCGGCGTATGGCCTGTCGGCTTACGAAATCCGCATGGCCGGGGGCGCGTGCTGGGCGGCGGCGATTTATTTCGTCATCGCGCTCCTGCTGCGGTCGCGGCCGCGCCAGCAAATTCTCATCGTGGCGGCGGTGGTGTGCGCCGCGATCGAATTTTCCAAGCTGAGCCACACGCCGGCGCTGGATATTCTCCGGCTCACGTCGTTCGGCGCCGGCCTGATCGGACGGCTGTTTTCCTGGACCAATTTCCTCGCTTATGCCGCCGGCCTGGCTGCGGCGCTCGGGCTGGACGCTTTGGCGAGCGGCGGGCTGCGCCTGCCCTTCGGCAAGAAATCACGCGGGCGGCGGCGCTGATTTTTTGATCCGCCGCCGCGGCGGGCGTCCTTTTCGCGCTGGGGCCGGCGGACTGACCGCGCCCGAAGCCAGCGCGGCGCGATATTTTTCCAGCATGGTGGAAAAGCTTTTGCGAAGGGCCGATTCGATCTCGGGCCGTCCCTCGATCCGACTCAGCGCCAGCCCAGCCGCCTCGATGGTCGACAGCGCCTCGCGGCGCGGCTCGCGGCGCAATTTGCCATAGAGCGAGGCCCGCTGCGGATTCAGCGCCAGCCGCCGCGCCTTGAGCACCCAGGGATTGCGCCACCACAGGGTTTTCGCTTGCGCCCAGGAGCCGTCAAAAATCACCACGCCCTTCAGCCCGGCGAGCGCCCGGTCCTGATCCGGCAGCGGCGCGCCATTCTTGTCGAGCACGATCAATTCGCGGTCTTTTGGCAGGTCTTTCGCATGGGCGGCGCCGAGATGGAGGATCGCCCATTGGGCGGGATCGGCCTCGCGCCCCAACACCTTGCCCAGGCTCGGCCAGGACAGGCCGATCTTCAATTGCGCGTTCTTCAGGGCGCGCAGGGCCAACCGCGCCGTGCCCAACAGCCGATCCTGCTCCTGCGGATGCTGGAGAATCAACAAAGCCACGCGATTGTCGACCGGCGCCACGGAATCGCAGACGCACAAAGCGTCCGGCTTGGCGCAATGCGGGCACAAAACCGGCTCCGCCGGAGCAGCCAAAGGTTCGTCAGCTTCGCTCACGCCATGCTCCCGCGCGAAAAATCAGGCGAGCGAGGCGAGCAAAGCGTCATAGGCGGCCTTGTCGAGCAGGCCGGACAATTCCCCGGCGTCGGCGATCCTGATCTTGAAGAACCAGCCCTTGCCATAGGCGTCTTCATTGACCAGAGCGGGATTGTCGGCCAGCTCCTCGTTGATTTCCACCACCTCGCCGGCGAGGGGCGCATAGACCTCGCTCGCCGCCTTGACGCTTTCGACCACCGCCGTCTGCTCGCCCTTGGCGCGCCGGACGCCGACTTCCGGCAATTCGACAAAGACCACGTCGCCGAGCTGGCCCTGCGCGAAATCGGTAATGCCGACGCGCCCGATATCGCCTTCGACGACAATATATTCGTGATCCTTGGTGAACAGGGTTTCGGCCATGAGAAACTCCGGAAATCAGGCTTTGGCGGGACGATGATAGCGACTGGGGACGAAGGGCGTGGCGACGACCCGCGCCGGCAGGGGCTTGCCGCGCACGATCAGGTTCACCAAAGTCCCCTCCAGCGCGAAGGCGGGCGGCACATAGCCCATGGCGACGGGGCGGCCGAGCGAGGGCGCGAAACCGCCCGAAGTCACGCGGCCGATCACCACGCCCTCGGCATTGGCGATTTCCGCGCCCTCGCGCGCCGGCGCCTTGCCTTCGAGCGCGAGGCCGACGCGCCGGCGCGTCAACCCGCTGATCAGCTCCTGCTTGATTCGGGCCGCGCCGGGAAAGCCGCCCTCCTCGCGCCGCCTTTTGGAAATCGACCAGGCGAGGGCCGCCTCGACCGGGCTGGTGGTCGTGTCGATGTCATGGCCATAGAGGCAGAGCCCGGCTTCAAGCCGCAGCGAATCACGCGCGCCGAGGCCGATCGGCTCGACATTGTCCTCCAGCAGCAGGAGGTCGGCGAAGGGCCGCGCGGCGTCGGCCGGCAGGGAAATTTCGAAACCGTCCTCGCCGGTATAGCCCGAGCGCGAAATGAACAATTCCGCGTCGCGCCAGCGGAACACGCCCTGCGCCATGAAGTTAAGCGCGGACACGCCGGGAACATGGCGCTCCAGGACCTCGGCCGCCGAGGGCCCCTGCAAAGCCAGCAAGGCGCGGTCTTCCAGAATATCCAGCCGCAGGCTCGGCAATCTGGCGCGCAAATGGGCGAAATCCGCGGCCTTGCAGGCCGCATTGACCACCAGGAACAGGCGCTCGCCCTTGGCGTCCGGCGCCAGCCGCGTCACCATCAGATCGTCGAGAATGCCGCCCTGCTCATTGGTGAACTGGCTGTAGCGGATGCGCCCCGGCTCCAACGAGACGATATCGCCCGGCAGCAGACTTTCCAGCTTTTTGGCGGCGTCGCGGCCGGACAGCACGGCCTGGCCCATATGGGACACGTCGAACAGGCCGGCGTGCGCGCGGGTATGGAGATGTTCCGCCAGCACGCCCTTGCTGTAATTCACGGGCAAGGCGTAGCCGGCGAATTCGACCATGCGGCCGCCCAGCGCGATATGGCGCGCGTAAAGCGGCGTGCGTGCGGGAGCCTGTTCGAGTTCCGACGTCATGCGCCCCTCCGGCCAGTTCGCCCAACCTCGCCCGGAGCGCGGGCGATTCGCCGCTCCGGCCTTTCAAACGCCCAAAGACATATCCGCCCCGGACATTCGCGTCCTCTGGGGCCTCGCTTGCCGCCCGGTCAGGGCAGCTTGTCGAAACCGTCCTTGAAGCCGTTGAGCGTCAGCGGAATGCCGATGCCCTCCTCAGGCGTCTGGAAAATGATGAAGGTCGCGGTGGTTCCGCCGCGCAATTGTTCGAGCAGCTTATCCTCCATCACCACTTCGGCGACGCAGCCCGACGGCAGGCAGCGCACGAAGCCGGCGCGGCCGATGTCGACCTGGTCGACCTTCAGCCCGAGGCCAGAGGGCAGCAGCACGCCGAGCGGGGCGATGACGCGCAGCAGGCGGCTCTTGCCATCCGCCGTCTTCAGCACGATCACGACAAGATTGACATTCGGCTTGTCGTCGGCGGCGACGCTCTGCATCAGCGCGCATTGGTCGCGGGCGGCGCCCGGCGGCGTTTCGCAGCGCATTTCCCAATCGCCATATTTGGCCTTGACCACGCCTTGGGCGGCGACGGGACCGGCGCCGAATCCGAAGCTCAGCAGCACAGCGAACAGGATCGCGTGAAGAACCTTGCCGGCTTTTGTCGAGCCGTTGCCGTCGAACGCCATAATTCCTCCGATTTGCCTCGCGACTTGCCCTTTTCGGCGCCCGCGATCCGGTCAAACCGTCGATCCGGCTCCGGCTTCGCTCGGATTTTTCACGCGGGGCGACGCGGCCCCGCGTGAAAAATCCGCGCAGGACAGGCCTACCAAAAGAGCCGCCGCTGTCAAGCGCCGAGCGCGGCCCGAGGCAGGATTACGGCGAAAGCTTGGCGGCGGCGCTCAAGAGATATTGATCTGGGGGAAACTTTATGTTTGGCTGGCCTCAAACAACAATCCCGCCATCAAGGTGGGAGAACGCGGATCAACATCGGACGCGTTTCCGGGGAGTGCATCAGATCATGCGCGAGACTTTTTCGCGGCCCGGCGTCGTGCCGGCGTTTTCAGTCCTTTTGCGCGCCGCGGGGCGCAAAGGCCTATCACATGTCGCGGAGCGCGGAATGCCCGCCCTGTGCGGCGCGCTGGCGGCGTTCGCCCCGGCGGCCGCATTCGCCGAACAGGCGCCCGGCGACGGCCGGCCCGCGCCGGGCGCGCTCGGCATGCAGGTCGCGAATTCGCCGATCGCCGACGAAATCCACGCTTTCCACAACGGAATCCTGCTGCCGATCATCATCGTCATCAGCCTGTTCGTGCTGGCGCTGCTGATCTATGTCGTGATGAAGTTCAACGAGAACGCCAATCCGACGCCCTCGCGCACCACCCATCACACGCTGCTGGAAGTGGCCTGGACCGTCATCCCGGTCCTGATTCTCGTCTTCATCGCCATCCCCTCCTTCCGGCTGCTGGCGCATCAGCTGATCATTCCGCAGCCCGACGTGACGATCAAAGTCACTGGCAACCAATGGTACTGGTCCTATGCCTATCCCAAGGACCAGGGCGGCGGCTTCAGCTTCGATTCGCTGCTGATTCCCGACGACCAGATCGACCCGGCCAAGGGCCAGATCCGCCTGCTCTCGGTGGACAACGAGGCCGTGGTTCCGGTCGGCAAGAAGATCCGGCTGCAGGTCACCGCCTCGGACGTGATCCATTCCTTCACCATTCCGTCCTTCGGCATCCGCATCGACGCCGTGCCGGGCCGCCTCAACGAGACCTGGTTCCAGGCCGAGCGCCCCGGAATCTATTACGGCCAGTGCTCCAAGATCTGCGGCAAGGACCACGCCTTCATGCCGATCGCCTTCCGCGTGGTGTCCGAACAGGACTATGCCGACTGGCTGGCCCAGGCGAAGAAGAAATACGCCGCCATGCCGCAGCACGACCAGTACGCGGAAGCCGCACGCTGATTTTCGCGAGGCCGCCGCGCGCGGCCCGTCCGACGCCCCGATTCAAGGATGACGAGAATGTCCGCCAGCGACGCCCATTTCCAAGCCCACGCCGAGCATGACGAGGCGCACGACCACCCGACCGGCTGGCGGCGCTATCTGTTCTCGACCAATCACAAGGATATCGGCACGCTCTATCTGATCTTCGCGATCATCGCGGGCGTGATCGGCGGGCTGCTCTCCATGGCGATCCGCGCCGAGCTGATGTATCCCGGCATCCAGATCTTCCCGGGCCTCGCCCATATCCTGCAGGGCGCCGATCCGGCGATGGGAGTCGACGCCGGCAAGAATCTCTACAATGTGTTCATCACCGCCCATGGCGTGATCATGATCTTCTTCATGGTCATGCCGGCCTTGATCGGCGGCTTCGGCAACTGGTTCGTCCCGATCATGATCGGCGCGCCGGACATGGCCTTCCCGCGCATGAACAACATTTCGTTCTGGCTGCTGCCGGCCTCCTTCTCCTTGCTGCTGATGTCGATGTTCTTCGAGGGTTCGCCCGGCATGAAGGGCTTCGGCGGCGGCTGGGTGCTCTATCCGCCGTTCTCCTCCAATGCCGGCGCGCCCGGTCCGGCGATGGATTTCATCATACTGTCGCTGCATATCGCCGGCGCCTCGTCGATCCTCGGCGCGATCAATTTCATCACCACCATTTTCAACATGCGCGCGCCGGGCATGACCCTGCACAAGATGCCGCTGTTCGCCTGGTCGGTGCTGGTCACGGCCTTCCTGCTGGTGCTGTCGCTGCCGGTGCTCGCCGGCGCCATCACCATGCTGCTGACCGACCGCAATTTCGGCACCACCTTCTTCGACCCGTCGGGCGGCGGCGATCCGATCCTGTTCCAGCATCTGTTCTGGTTCTTCGGCCACCCGGAAGTCTATATCCTGATCCTGCCGGGCTTCGGCATCATCTCGCACATCATCTCGACCTTCTCGCGCAAGCCCATTTTCGGTTATCTGGGAATGGCTTACGCCATGGTGGCGATCGGCTTCGTCGGCTTCATCGTCTGGGCGCACCACATGTATACGGTGGGCCTGTCGCTCAACACCCAGCGCTATTTCGTGTTCGCCACCATGGTGATCGCGGTGCCGACCGGCGTGAAGATCTTCTCGTGGATCGCGACCATGTGGGGCGGTTCGATCTCGCTGCGCGCGCCGATGGTCTGGGCGATCGGCTTCATCTTCCTGTTCACCGTCGGCGGCGTCACCGGCGTGGTGCTCTCCAACGCCGGCGTCGACCGCGCGCTGCACGAGACCTATTATGTCGTGGCGCATTTCCACTACACCATGTCGCTCGGCGCGGTCTTCGCCATTTTCGCGGGCTTCTACTACTGGTTCCCGAAAATGACCGGCTATATGTACAACGAGACCCTGGCCAAGGCGCATTTCTGGGTTCTGTTCACCGGCATCAACCTCACCTTCTTCCCGCAGCATTTCCTCGGCCTCGCCGGCATGCCGCGCCGCTATATCGATTATCCCGACGCCTTCCATCTGTGGAACGAAGTGTCGTCGATCGGCTCCTTCATCGCCGGCGGCTCGATGCTGATCTTCTTCTACTGCGTCTATGACGCCTTCGCCCGCAAGGTCGCTGCCGGGAACAATCCGTGGGGACCGGGCGCGACGACGCTGGAATGGACCCTGTCCTCGCCTCCGCCCTATCACCAGTTCAACGACCTGCCGCATTTCGCCGAAACGAGCCATTGACCCGTCGGGGCGCGGCGCCGCGCCCCGATCGATCCGGAATGAAATGAAACGTTCATGAGCCTAGTCAGCGAAAGCGAAATCGGCCTATCCGCCTCGGGCGCCAGCCCGTCGGATTATGTCGCCTTGCTCAAGCCGCGCGTCATGTCGCTGTCGGTCTTCACGGCTTTGGCCGGCCTGCTGATGGCGCCGCATCCGCCCCATCCGGTGATCGGCGCGATCGCCCTGCTGGCGATCGCAGTCGGCGCCGGGGCCTCGGGCGCGCTCAACATGTGGTACGATTCCGATATCGACCGCCTGATGGCCCGCACCGCAACCCGCCCGATCCCCGCCGGACGCATGGCGCGCGACGAGGCCTTGGCTTTCGGCCTGGTGCTGGCCTCCTTCGCCGTGCTGACTTTGGGTCTCGCCGCCAATTGGCTCGCCGCTGGTCTGCTCGCCTTCACCATCTTCTATTATGTCGTGGTCTACACGATGTGGCTGAAGCGCTCGACGCCGCAGAACATCGTGATCGGCGGCGCGGCGGGCGCCCTGCCCCCGATGGTCGGCTATGCGGCCGGCGCCGGCTCGCTCGACCTGTCGAGCCTGCTGCTGTTCGCCCTGATCTTCGTCTGGACGCCGCCGCATTTCTGGTCGCTGGCGCTGGTCAAGGCCAAGGATTACGGCCGCGCCGGCGTGCCGATGGCCCCCAATGTCTGGGGCGCCGACGCCACCCGCCTGCAGATCCTGCTCTATTCCCTGCTGCTCGCCCCCGTCGGCGTCCTGCCCTGGCTCCTCGGCTATGCCGGGCCGGCCTATGGCGTCGCCTCGGTTGTCGGGGGCCTTGGCATGATCCTCGGCGGCTATGCGGTTTATTCCCGCCGCGAGGGCGATGTCGCCCGCAAGACCGCGCTGCGCAATTTCGGCTTTTCCATCCTCTATCTCTTCACGCTTTTCGCCGTTCTGGTGGTCGAACGCCTGACCGCGATCTGGCTGGGAGCCTGAGCCATGCCGACGCAAATCCTTTACAAGCCGCTCACGCCCGAGCAGGAAAAACGCCGCCGCCAGCGCAATATCGCGATAGGCCTCGCCGTGGCCGCTCTGGTCGTGATCTTCTACGCCATCACCATCGTGCGGCTTGGTCCGCATGTCTTCCTGCGGCCGGATTGAGCCATGAGCGCCACCCCCGGCCCGCGCAAGACCCGAG
>NZ_JAYSBG010000085.1:0-11480 GCF_041915505.1 Rhodoblastus sp.
CCTCGGCCAAAGCGGCGCTTACGGCTTCCTCTACGAGATGGGGATTGAGCTCGGGCAGTATCATGCGGCCTCGGACAAAGCGATGCGGCGCGCCAGCGTCAGGGCTTCGTCCAAGGTGATGGAGGAGGGATGGGCCTGCGCCGGGTCGGCCTGCGGGAAATCGGTGCGGAAATGGCCGCCGCGGCTTTCGCGCCGCTTATAGGCGCTGGCGGCGATGAGCAATGCGGCTTCGGCGCGGTTGCGTAGATCCGTCGAGCCCTCGGCCAGAGCCTGTTCGCGCAGGGCGTGAAGGGCGCGCAGGGCCTCGCGCAGGCCGGCGGCGTCGCGCAGCACGCCGACATGGCGGGCCATGACGGCGCGGATTTCCGCCGCGCCCTCGGGATCGGGCCGCGCAGGCTTTTCGCTTGGCGCGACCGGCGCCGGGGCGGGCAGAGCGGGCAGGGTTTCGGCTATGTCGCGAGCGACGCGGTCGGCGAACACCACCGCTTCGAGCAGGGAGTTCGAGGCGAGCCGATTGGCGCCGTGCAAGCCGGTCGAGGCGACTTCGCCCGCCGCCCACAGGCCGGGGAGGGACGCGCGGCCGCGCGCGTCGGTCCAGATCCCGCCCATGTGATAATGTTCGGCCGGCGCGATCGGGATCGGCTGGCGCGCCGGATCGATTCCCGCCGAGAGGCAGGACGCCGCGACATTGGGGAATTTCTCGGCGAATTTCTCGCCGACCGCCCGGGTCGCGTCGAGAAAGGCGCCGCGTCCGGCGGCGATTTCCGCGAACACGCCGCGCGCCACAATGTCGCGCGGGGCAAGTTCGGCGTCCTTGTGCAGAGCCGGCATGAAGCGTTTGCCGGCGCGATCGACCAGAACGGCGCCTTCGCCGCGCAAAGCCTCGGTCGCCAGCGGGGCGGGGTCGCGGCCGATGTCGATGGCGGTCGGGTGGAACTGGACGAATTCGGCGTCGGCGATGCGCGCGCCAGCGCGGGCGGCGAAGGCCAGAGCCGCGCCATTGGCCTGGGGCGGATTGGTGGTGAGGGCGTAAAGCGCGCCAATGCCGCCGCAGGCCAGCACGGTGGCGCGGGCGGTAAAGGCGCGCAGGGCGCCGGAAGCGTCGCGGGCCAGCACGCCGGCGACCCGGCCCGACTGGACGATCAGCTCTTCGGCCACGACATTTTCATGGATCGCGATCGAGGGCGTGCGGCGCACCTGCGCGATCAAGGCCTGCATGATGGCCGCGCCGGCGCCGTCGCCCTTGACCCGCACGATGCGGCGGGCGGAATGGGCGGCCTCGCGCGAGGGCGCGAGACGGCCGGCATCGTCATGGTCGAAGGGCGCGCCGAAGCGAAGCAGATCGTCGATGCGGGCGCGGGCCTCGCGGGCGACTGACAAAGCGACCGCCCGGTCGACAATGCCGGCGCCGGCGGCTTCGGTGTCGGCGGCGTGAAGCTCGGGGCTGTCGCCTTCCAGCACGGCCGCGGCGACGCCGCCCTGGGCCCAGACCGAGGAGGCGCCTTCGCCGACCGGCGCGGCGGCGAGAATGGCGACCCGCCTCGGCGCCAGTTTCAGCGCACAGAACAGGCCGGCCAGTCCGCCGCCGACGATCAGAATGTCAGGCTGAGACATTTCAGGCTTCCTGTCAGGCTTCCTTCCTCGCCCGGAAGGAGAGGGAAGACCCTCTCACTTCAGGTTGATCATCCGTTCGACCGAACGACGGGCGCGCTGGGCGAGGATCGGGTCAATGGTCACTTCCTCGCGCATATGGACCAGGCTGTCGAGAATTTTCGGCAGCGTGATCCGCTTCATATGCGGGCAGAGATTGCAGGGGCGCACGAAATCGACGCCCGGATTTTCAGCCGCGACATTATCGGCCATGGAACATTCGGTCACCAGCAGCACCCGTTTCGGCCTGTTGGTCTTGACATAGTCGATCATGGCCGCGGTCGAGCCCGAGAAATCGCACACGTCCACCACTTCCGGCGGGCATTCGGGATGGGCGATCAGCTGGATCGACGGATCGTCCTCGCGATAGCGCAGCAGTTCCTCCGCCGTGAAGCGCTCGTGCACCTCGCAGGCGCCATGCCAGGCGATGATCTTGACCTTGGTCTGGCGCGCGACATTGGCGGCCAGGAAACGGTCCGGGACCATGATGACCGTGTCGACGCCGAGGCTTTCGACCACCTTCACGGCATTGGAGGAGGTGCAGCAAATGTCGACCTCGGCCTTCACATCGGCGGAAGTATTGACATAGGCGACCACCGGAACGCCGGGATATTTGCGGCGGAGCGCCCGCACGTCGGCCCCGGTGATGGAGGCGGCGAGCGAGCAGCCGGCGCGCGAATCCGGGATCAGCACGGTCTTGTCCGGGCTGAGCAGTTTCGAGGTCTCGGCCATGAAATGCACGCCGCCCTGCACGATCACATCGGCGTCGGACTGGCCGGCGAGGCGGGCGAGCTGCAGCGAATCCCCGACCACGTCGGCGACGCAATTATAGATTTCCGGCGTCTGGTAATTATGCGCCAGAATAACCGCATTGCGCTGTTTTTTCAGCTCGTTGATCGCCTTCACATAAGGCGCGTGAAACGGCCATTCGATCGGCGGGATGATCGATTTGACCTTTTCATAGAGATGCGCGGTCTCGCGCTCCACCTCTGGCGTCCAGGCGAGGCTCGGCATGGGGAGCACGCCATGGCGCAGCGCGGCCGGGCTCGGCGCGGCGGTCGCCGGCTGGGTCGCGAAAGCCGCCAAAGGTTGAAGAGACGATGCTGCCTGCATGACGTTTACCCCCGTTATGCTCAACTTGAGCATAACATGAACCGATAAAAAGGCCGTCTAAACGGCTCTTCAGGATGCTCTCCTGTTCATACTTCCTACATATACTCATTCTGAGTATAAAGGCAAGGCCGATTCGCCTCGGTTCTTTCAGCTGATCTGGGCGCCGCGACTCATTCCGTCAACCTTTTCCCTCTAGGCTGCGCGCGCCAATTTCGGGATCCTCGTCGGATGACTTCGTCGGAATTTTTTCGCGCCGCCCGCGACCGGGATGGCCTCGACCAGGAAGGCCTCGACAAGGAGGCCCGCGCCCCGGCGAGCGCCCTGGGGCGATGGCTGGCCTTGCCGCCGCTCGCCGCCGCGCCGCCCGCCGATCTTAGCCTCGCGGCTCTGGCCGGCCTGGGTTTTTTCGCGCTGCTGCTGCCCAGCCTGCCGAGCCTGATGGCCGATCCCGACATGCTCTGGCACATCCGCACCGGCCGGGACATGCTGGCGTCGGGCCATGTCCCGACGGTCGACAGCTATTCCTGGACCATGACCGGCCAGCCCTGGATCGCCAAGGAATGGCTGTCGCAGGTTCTCTACGCCCTGGCTTTCGCCTTGGGCGGATGGACGGGCGCCGCACTGCTGGCGACCGCCGCCGCCAGCCTCGCTTACGCCATTGTCTTCGCCACGGTGGAGCGCCGCGCCGGCGCGCTGTTCGCCCTCGCCGCCACGCTCGCATTGGCTCTGGCCGGCAATTATCATCTGGTGGCGCGGCCGCATGTGCTCGCCTGGCCGGTCACGGCGGCCTTTGCCGCGCTTCTGCTCGACGCCGCCGAACAGGGCCGCGCCCCGCGCTGGCCGGCGGCCTTGCTAGTCGCGCTCTGGGCCGATCTGCACGGCTCTTTCCTGTTCGGCTTCATCCTGCTGCCTTGCTTCGCCTGGGAGGCGCTGGCGCGAACGACCGCGCCGCGCTGGCCGCTCGCCTTGCGCTGGCTGGCTTTCGCTTTGGCCTGCGGTTTGGCCGCTCTGGTCCATCCCTACGGCTGGGGCGTGATCACCGCCGCCCGCGACGTTCTGGAGCTCGGCCCGGCCATGAGCCTGATCTCGGAATGGCGGCCCCAGAATTTCGCGGGCTTCGGCCATTTCGAATTCATCTTGCTGCTCGGCTTGGGCGCGGCCCTGCTGAGCGGGCTGCGCCTGCCGGCGCCGCGCGTCGCGCTGCTGCTGGCGCTGCTTCATTCCATGCTCGCCCATGTGCGGCAGGAGACGCTCGGCCTGATGCTGATCGCGCTGCTGCTCGGCGCGCCGGTCGCGGCTTTGGGCGGCGTTGTCCGTCTCCCGCGCGAAAAAATCGTTCCGCTTGCCGTCGCGGTCGCGGCTTTGCTCGCGATCATGGCGGGCATGGCGGCGATGCGCGGACCAGTGACCTTGCCCGAGGAAATCGCGCCTACGGCCGCGCTCGACGCGGCGCGGGCGGCCGGCGTGACGGGACACGTCCTGAATGACGACCAGTTCGGCGGCTTCCTGATCGACCGGGGCGTGCCGACCTATGTCGACGGCCGCGCCGAGCTTTACGGGCCGATGCATTACGACCTGGCGATGGCGCTCGTCGGCCGCAAGCCGGACAAGCTCGCGGCTCTGCTGGCCGATCCGGCGATCGGCTGGACTTTTCTCCCCAGCGTCATGCCGGCCAATGCGACGCTGGCGTCCTTGCCCGGCTGGCGCCTCGTCTATCGCGACGAGATCGCCACCATTTACGCGCGCCGTTAGGGCTCAAGCGACGCTGAGCCGATGCGAGGGGGCCTTGATCGCGTCGCGATCAGGGAAAAGGTCTCACGTAATGACGCTCGGCTCGTCGCGGCCGGTATGGCGGCGGATATCGGCGATCTTTTCCGCGGCCGCGATCAGTTTGGCCAGCGCCGCCTGGGTTTCCAGATCGTGCTTGGCCAGATCGGGCTCAAAACGCTCGATATAGACGCGCAAAGTGGCGCCGGAGGTGCCGGTGCCGGAGAGCCGATAGACGATGCGCGAGCCGTCCGCGAACAGGATTCTGACGCCCTGCTGTTTTGACACCGAGCCGTCGACCGGATCGTGATAGGCGAAATCATCGGCCGCCGCGATGGTCAGAGCGCCGAGGCTCTGGCCCGGCAGCGCCGGCAGGCTGGCGCGCAGGCCGGCGATCAGGGCGTCGGCGCTTTCGCTGGCGACGCCCTCGTAATCGTGGCGGGAATAATAGTTACGGCCGTAGTCCGCCCAATGGGCGCGCACGATGTCCTTCACGCTTTGCTTGCGCGCGGCGAGAATGTTCAGCCACATCAGCACCGCCCAGAGGCCGTCCTTCTCGCGGACATGGTTGGAGCCGGCCCCCGCGCTTTCCTCGCCGCAGATCGTGACCTTGCCCGCGTCGAGCAGATTGCCGAAGAATTTCCAGCCGGTGGGGGTTTCATAGATGCCGACGCCCAGCTTTTCGGCGACGCGGTCGGCGGCGCGGCTGGTCGGCATCGAGCGCGCCACCCCGGCGATCCCGCTTTTGTAGCCGGGCGCGAGATGCGCATTGGCGGCGATGATCGCCAGCGAATCCGAAGGCGTCACGAATTGCCCGCGCCCGATCACGAGATTGCGGTCGCCGTCGCCATCCGAAGCCGCGCAGAGATCGGGCGCTTTTGCCGACATGGCGAGATCGTAAAGATGTTTGGCGTGGACCAGATTGGGGTCCGGGTGATGGCCGCCGAAATCCGGCAGGGGCTCGGCATTGACCACGCTGCCCGGCGCGGCGCCCAGCGCTTCCTCGAAGATCGCTTTGGCGTAAGGGCCGGTCACGGCGCTCATGGCGTCGAATTTCAGCGTGAAGCCGGCGCCGAACATTTGCTTGATGGCCGGGAAGTCGAACAGGCTTTCCATCAGCTTCAGATAGACCGCGACCGGATCGACGATCCGAACTTTGGCGCGGCCGACCTGGGTCTCGCCGAGCGCGTCGAGATCGACATCCGGCGCCTCGACGATTTTGTAGCTCTCGATGGTTTTGCTATGGGCGAAGATCGCCTCGGTGATCTTTTCCGGGGCGGGGCCGCCGTTGGAAATATTATATTTGATGCCGAAATCCTCGTCCGGGCCGCCGGGATTATGGCTCGCCGACAGGACGATTCCGCCAAAGGCTTTTTCCGCGCGGATCAGCGCCGAGGCCGCCGGGGTGGACAAAATGCCGCCGCGTCCGACCAGGATTTCGCCAAAGCCATTGGCCGCCGCCATTTTAATGACGATCTGGATGGCCTCGCGGTTGAAGAAGCGGCCATCGCCGCCGACCACCAGCGTCTTGCCCTCGAAACCTTCCAGCGAGGCGAAGATCGACTGGACGAAATTGGCCAGATAATGCGGCTGTTGGAACACTTTCGTCTTCTTGCGCAGGCCGGACGTGCCGGGGCGCTGGTCGGCGAAAGGCTTGGTGGCGATGGTCTGGACGGGGCTGAGCGAAACGGTCATGCGGCGGGGGTCCGAAACAGGTCTGGGGGTCTGAAGGGCGAACCGGCGCAACGTCTTGCCATTTCAGGCGATTTGGCGCCAGCGCGGCTTTCGGCGGAGCGTCAGGCGGGCTCGGGCTGTTGTTCGCTGGCGGCCTGCCGCGCCTGGACCCGCCAGACCGCGAGGCAGATCAAGGCGACGGGAATGCCGATGCAGGAGGTGGCGACGAAAAAGGCCGGATAGCCGAAGGCGGCGACCGCGAAGCCCGAAAATCCGCCGAGAATCTTGCCGGGCAACGCGTAGAGCGAGGAGAGCAGGGCATATTGCGCGGCGGCGTAGAGCGGCGAGGTGAGCGAGGACATGAAGGCGATCAGCGCCGTGCCGGCGAAGCCGCCGGCGAAATTCTCGACGCAAACCGCAAGCGTCAGCATCTTGATATCGGCTCCGGTCGCGGCGAGCGCCGCAAGGCTGAGATGCGACGCGCTGGCGGCGATGCCGCCGATCAGCAGCGAGGGCATCAACCCGAACCGGGTGACGGCGATTCCGCCCGCGAAAATGCCGCCGAGTCCGACCCAAAAGCCGAAGAGTTTGGTGACATTGGCGATCTCGGCCTTGGAAAAGCCGAGGTCGATATAGAGTGGGTTGGCCATGACGCCGGAGACGAAATCCGGCAGGCGGTAGATCGCCAGCAAGGCAAGAAACAGCAAGGCGAAGCGGCCATTGCGGCTGAAAAAATCCCGCAGCGGATCGGCATAAGCGGCCAGCGCGTCGAGATGGCCGCCGGGGCGTACGACGATATGGGCCTTGGGCTCGGGCGCGAGCACGCTGGCGCCGAGGCCCACGATCATCAGGCAGGCCATGGCCAGATAGGCGGCGCGCCAACTGACGAATTGGGCGAGATAAAGCGCGCCGGCGCCGGCGCAGAGAATCGCGAATTTATAGCCGACCTGACTCGCCGCCGACATTTCGCCCTGCTGTTCCGGCGGGGCGATCGCGATGCGCCAGCCGTCGATGATGATGTCTTGCGTCGCGGCGCAGAAGCCGAGCGCGAAGGCGAACACGATCGTATAGGGCAGGTTGTTGGCCGGATCGCCGAAAGCCATTGCCGCGAGGCAGAGGGCGACGCCGACCTGCGTCAGCGCCATCCAGCCGCGCCGCCGACCGAGCCAGCGTCCGAGCAGCGGCGCGTCATAGCGGTCGAGCAGCGGCGCCCAGAGGAATTTGAAGGAATAGGCCAGAGCCACCCAGCTCATCAGCCCGATATGCTCCTTGGACACGCCGACTTCGCGCAGCCAGGCCGATTGGGTGGAGAAGACCAGCAGGAACGGCAGGCCTGAGGAAAAGCCCAGCGCCAGCATCAGGGCGAGTTTCCGGTCGAGGAAAAAGCGGAGCTTGGAGGGACGCTGCGATTCGGCCTGCATGGGCCCGACTATGCCACGGATAGGGGGCAAAAGCGAAAAGGCAGGGCGCCTTTTTCGATCGTCTTTATGGGTTTTAGACGAATTTGCTGCTATTTTGCGGGAATCGGCGCGAGATCACGGGAACGGAAATGCTGACCAACAAGGGGAAATACGGGCTGAAGGCGATGGTTCATCTTTCGGGCCTGGCGCCGGGCGCGCTGGCTCAGGTGCAGGACATGGCCGATACCAATAATATCCCGAAGAAATTCCTCGATCAGATTCTCTCGGAATTGCGCAATGCCGGGCTGGTGTTCTCGAAAAAGGGCAAGGGCGGCGGCTATGCCCTGGCGCGTCCGGCTGCGCAGATCACCGTGGGCCAGATCGTGCGCGTGCTCGACGGGCCTCTGGCGCCGATCCAATGCGCCAGCGTCACGGCCTATCGCTCCTGCGACGATTGCGCGGATGAGAAGGTCTGCACGGTGCGGCTGGTGATGGTCAAGGCGCGCAACGCCATCGCCGAAGTGCTGGACAATCACACGCTCGCGGACATGCGCGCGTTGGCGGCGTCGGATCTATCGCCGCTGTCCTATCAGATCTGAGCCGCGTCGTCGGCCGGCGTCCAGATTTCGGGGAGCAGGCGCCGCGCGATCTTGCCATTTTTGGTGCGCGGCAGCGTGGCGACGAAGACATAATGCTTCGGGTTCTTGTAGGCCGCCAGATGGTCGGCGCAATGGCGCTTCAGGGCGGCTTCGTCCAAGACGGCGCCGGGCGCGGCGACGATGAAGGCGCAGATCAAAGAGACATCCGCGCGCGCCTTGCGCTCCGCCACGGCGACATCCGCTACGCCGGGCGCATGACTCAAGACCGCTTCGACCTCGGCGGGCGAGACGCGATAGCCCTGCGCGTTCATCAGGTCGTCGGCGCGGCCGTGCAGCCAGACATAGCCCTCCGCGTCCAGTTCCGCGACATCGCCGCCGACAAACCATTCGCCGCGATAAACGTCCTTGTCCGCTTCGGGCCGGCGCCAATAGCCCAGCATCAGGCCGGGGTCGGAGCGATGGACCGCGATCAGGCCGCTTTCGCCGGGCGGCAGCGGCGTCTCGCCGCCTTCCAGCGGCAGGATCGCCACGCGGCGGCCGGGTTGCGGCTTGCCCGGCGAGCCCGGGAGGGTGGGAACGGTCGGGCCGCTGGAAATATAGGTCGAGATTTCGCTCATCCCCAGCGCTTCATAGAGCGGCTTGCCGCAGCGCTCGTGGAATTGCGCCAGTAGCGCAGGCGCGAGCGCTTCGCCGGCGGTGAGGCCGTGGCGCAGGCTTGCCAGATTGTCCGCCGTGCAGGAGGGCTGGCGCAGCATCTGGCGGTAGATTCCGGGCACGGCGGCGAACAAAGTGGCGCCGAACCGGGCGATCAGCGCCGGCCATACGCCCGGATCGGCGGGTCCATTATAAAGAATGGCGGTGGCGCCTTTCGCGAAAGGGTCCATCAGGCCGACGCCGAGCGTATAGGTCCAGTTGATCGCCCCGGCGTGGAGCATGACGTCGTCTTCGGCCAGGCCCAGCCAATGATCGAACATGGGCGCGCGGCCGAGAATGACGCGCTGGGCGTGCAGTACGCCCTTGGGCCGGCTCGCGGTGCCGGAGGTATAGATCAGATAGGCCGGGTCGTCGGGCGCGGTAGCGGCATAATCGCGCGGCGGGAAGGCGGCCAGCCTCGCGAATTCGTCGTCGTCGATCCGTCGAGCGCCGTGGGCGGTGAGGCCGCTTGAACAAATGACCGCCTGGGCGCCGGAATCCGCGACCAGGAAATCCGCCTCCTCTTCGGTGAGCTGCGCGGAGGAGGGCAAAGCGATCAGGCCGGCGGCGATGCAGGCGAAGAAACTCAGGGCATAGCCGAGATCGTTGCCGCGCCGGATCATCAAGCGTGATCCCGGCGCGAGGCCGAGCGAGGACAGGCCGGCGGCGAGGCGCCGCACGGCGAGGTCCAGTTCGCTGTAGCTCAGCCGGTTTTCGTCGGCGCCGTCGGTGAGGATCAGAGCGGTCTTGTCCGGGCGGCGCGCGGCGTTCGCGGCGAGGCAATGAGCGGCGAGATTGAAGGGGGCGGACATGGCGGGAAACAATCAGACCTTCATCGTCCTGTCACCTGATTTTCATAGGCCCGTAGACCTGATCCAGCCGCGCCCGACGGAAAGGAACGCCTATGTCCCAAGCGATGCAAGTCGAAAGCCTGAACGCCCGCAAGACCTATGAGCGCATCGCCTCGGTCTACGACCTGCTCGACGCGCCTTATGAAATCGGCTGGAAGCGCGCCCTGCGCCGTCGCATGTTCGAGGGGCTTCAGGGCGCCATTCTGGATGCGGGTTGCGGGACCGGCTGCAATTTCATCGCTTACCCGGCGGGCGTGAAGGCCTCCGGCTGCGACGCCAGCGCCGCCATGCTGGAGCGCGCGCGGACGCGGGCGGAAAAAATGGGCCTGGAGGTCGAACTGCGTTGTTCGGACCTGACCCGGCTCGACTGGCAGGACCGGACCTTCGACGGCATTGTCGCCACTTTCGTCTTTGCTTGCATCGAGGATCATGAGCAGGCTGCCGCTCTGTCCGAACTGCGCCGCGTGTGCAAGCCGGACGGCGAAATCCGGATCGTCGATTACCGGCTGTCGCCGCGTTCGCTGGTGCGCGCCCGGCAGAAGCTGATGTCGGCCTGGCTGAACGGGACGTTCGCCGCCACCTATACGCCGACCACGGAGAAATATTTCGATCAGGCCGGGCTCGAAGTGATCGAGGAAAAGTTCATCCGCAGCGACGTGCTGAAAATGATCCGCCTGCGCCCGCGCCGATAGACCGGCCGCAATCGTTCGATCAGGGTTTTCGCGGCGGCGCTCTATGCGCCGCCGCATTTTTTTGCGTGTTTTGATGCAAATCAATTCGATCCTTCGCGGCGTGCCTATAATATCGATAAAATGAAAATATATCGCTGATATGCGATTTTGTCGCCTTAACGGGCGGATCGGGGAGAGGATTGTTCCGTCCGCGCGATGCGGCGGGCCAAGGCAAGTCCGTTCATAAGCCGATCGAAATCGGCGCTTTCGCCACATTCCCGCTTTCGCGGCGGGGTGAAGGATCGCGTTTGCGCCGCGCCTGATTTGCAGACGGGAGGCGAAGCCTTCGCAGCAAGGGAAAGATGGTGCGAATTCGCGGCGAACCGATCAAGGCGCCGGGAAAAATGGCCGAATGGCCAGATCATGAGGAGGAAAAAATGGCTTTAAGCGGCGTTTTGCGGCCTGGCTTCATCCAGATCCGCGTGCTGGACATGCCGGCGGCGATCGAGCATTACACCAAGCGCATCGGCTTTCATCAGGTCTGCGAAGGCCCCGACGGCCGCGTCTATCTCAAGGCGGCCGATGAATTCGACCATCATTCGATTGTGCTGCGTCGCGCCGGCGAGGCGGGCGTCGACATCACCGCCTTCAAATGTCTCGAAGACGCCGACCTCGATCGTTTCGCCAAACGCGTCGAGGATTATGGCTTTCCGGTCGATCACGTTCCCGCCGGCGAACAGCCCGGATCAGGCCGCCGCATCGGTTTCACCATCGCCTCGGGGCATCGCATCGAGCTTTACGCCCAGTCCGAGATGTCGGAGCCGCATCCGCTCATTCATAATCCGACCGTGTGGGAAGTCGAACCGCATGGCATGCGCGCCCGCCGTTTCGATCACGCGCTGCTTTATGGCCCGGACATCGAAAAGAATCTCGACTTCTTCACCCGCGTGCTCGACTTCCGCTGCGCCGAGCGGGTGGACATGCCCGACGGCCTGCTGGCGATCTGGCTCACTTGCGGCATGAAGGCGCATGACATCGCCTTCGTGAAATATCCCGAGCCGA
>NZ_JAYSBG010000086.1:0-11395 GCF_041915505.1 Rhodoblastus sp.
GCGGTGCGGAAATAGCCGCGCTGGAAGGCGCCGAAGGCGAGATCCGGCTGGTCCGGCGCGAGCGCGGCGCGGGCCGGCGCCGCGAACAGGCTGGCGGCAAGCCACAACGCGCAGGCCGCTTTGGCGAAATGGCGCCTCACGCGCGCGTCTCCGCCCGGTCGAGCGCGGTCTGGGCCTCGGCGACCGCCGCCGCCACGCCGCGCGGATCGGCGAAAAAGCTCGGCCCGAGCGCCACGAATTCCGCTCCTGAGCCGGCGAGGGCCTCGACCTCGGCCGGCGCATGAGCGACCGCGACGCAGGGCACGTTGAACAATTCCGCCCACCAGGACGCGCGCTCCAGCACCTCGGCAGCGCTTTCGGCGCCAGGCTCGAAGCCGCCGAACATCAGATAATCGGCCTCGCTCTCGCCGGCCGCCATAGCCTCGTCGCGATTGGCGAGGGCGCCGATTCCGACGATGCGCTCGGGCTTCAGGCTGTCCAGCGCGCCGGCGAAATTGTCGCCCGGTCCCTCGATATGGACGCCATCGGCGCCGGCGCGGGCGGCCAGCGCGGGATCGTCCGCCACCAGAACCGCCGCGCCCGCGTCCTGGATCAGCGGCGCCAAGGCCCGGACGATCTTCTTGCGCGCGCCCTCGTCGGCGGTGGCAAAGCGCAGCAGCACGCAGGCGACATCGCCCGCGCCAAGAGCGGCTTGCAGCGCCGCCGCGAAAGCCGGCGCGTCCGCGACCGGAGGCGTTATGAGATAGAGGCGCGGTTTGATGAAGTCAGTCATGGCTTGCCGAAGAAGGAGCGACGTGCTCGGGGAGTGGCGGAATTCAACGGCAAAAATGGGGCCGCGGCAAGCCGCGACCCCATCGCAGTCCGGTTCTCTTCAGGCGCTCAGGCGGCTTTGGGGGCCAGTTCGCCCGAAGCGTAGCGCTTGGCCATTTCGCCCAAAGTGAGGACCTTCTTGATCTTGGAGGCCTGGCCGGCGGTGTTGAACTCTTCCAAGCGCTGGCGGCAGATCTTGGTCATGGCCTCGGTCGCCGGCTTGAGATATTTGCGCGGGTCGAATTCGCTCGGGGCTTCGGCGAAAACTTTTCTGATCGCGCCGGTGATCGCCATGCGGTTGTCGGTGTCGATATTGATCTTGCGCACGCCATGCTTGATGCCGCGCTGGATTTCCTCGACCGGCACGCCCCAGGTCTGCGGCATCTTGCCGCCATATTGATTGATGATGTCCTGCAGATCCTGCGGCACCGAGGAGGAGCCGTGCATGACCATGTGCAGGCCCGGCATTTTCTGGTGGATTTCCTCGATGACATTCATCGCCAGAATGGCGCCGTCGGGCTTGCGCGAGAATTTATAGGCGCCGTGCGAGGTGCCCATGGCGATGGCCAAAGCGTCCACGCCGGTCGCCTTGACGAATTTCACCGCGTCGTCCGGATTGGTGACGAGCTGGTCGTGCGACAGCTTGCCTTCGAAGCCGTGGCCGTCTTCCTTCTCGCCCATGCCGGTTTCGAGCGAGCCCAGCACGCCGAATTCGCCCTCGACCGAAATGCCGCCGAGATGGGCCATGTCCGACACATATTTCGTGACATGGACATTATAGTCCCAGTCGGCCGGGGTCTTGGCGTCCTCTTTCAGCGAGCCGTCCATCATCACCGAGGTGAAGCCCGCCTGCATGGCGGTGAAGCAGGTCGAGGCGCTGTTGCCGTGATCCTGATGCACGCAGATCGGGATCTGCGGATAAATCTCGACGCAGGCGTCCATCATGTGCTTGAGCATGACGTCGTTGGCATATTGGCGGGCGCCGCGCGAGGCCTGGATGATGACCGGCGCATCGAGCGCGGAAGCCGCCGCCATAATCGCCAGCGCCTGCTCCATATTGTTGATGTTGAAGGCGGGGACGCCGTAATCATGCTCGGCGGCATGATCGAGGAGCTGGCGAAGGGTGATGCGGGCCATGAACGTCGTCTCCAGATATCGCTGCGCGTTGCGTTTAGCCTCGATTCCCCGCAGGGGCAACTCGACATCGGTTGAATGCGGCGCCGCGGCGCCATCATGCTTACCGGCGCGGGAGCTGGCGGCGCCTCACGCTGAATCCGCGCCAGGAAAACCTTGGGGCGCGCATTCTGTTCCGGCCCCGCGGTTCGGGCCGCAAAATGACGACGGCGGGGCGCTCGGACAAAAGAAAAGCGCCCCGATCGGGGCGCCGTTCCAGTCTTTGATCAGGCTCGCCTGTCAGGCGCGAATGGCTTCGACGCCCGGCAGAACCTTGCCTTCAAGCCATTCGAGAAAGGCCCCCCCGGCGGTCGAGACATAGGAGAATTTCTCCGCCGCCCCGGCGTGATTGAGCGCCGCCACCGTATCGCCGCCACCGGCGACCGAGAGCAGCTTGCCTTCCTGCGTCAGCCGCGCCGCGACATTGGCCACCGCATTGGTCGCGGCGTCGAAGGGCGCCAGTTCGAAGGCGCCGAAGGGGCCGTTCCACACCAAAGTCTTGGTCGCGCCGAGCACGGCTTCGACCTCGGCCACCGATTTCGGGCCGGCGTCGAGGATCATCTCGCCTTCGCCGACATGATCGACGCTGACGACATGGGACGGCGCATGGGCCCTGAATTCGGTCGTGACCACGGCGTCGGTCGGCAGCACGATCTGGCACTTGTTGGCGGCGGCGGTCTTGAGAATGTCGCGGGCGGTGTCGAGCAGATCATGCTCGCACAGGCTCTTGCCCACCTTCTTGCCCTGTGCGGCCAAAAAGGTATTGGCCATGCCGCCGCCGATGATCAGGAAATCGACCTTCTTGGTCAGATTGCCGAGCAGCTCCAGCTTCGACGACACCTTGGCGCCGCCGACCACCGCCGCGACGGGGCGAGCCGGCTGTTCGAGCGCATTGGCCAGCGCTTCGATCTCGGCCTGCATGGTGCGGCCGGCGTAAGCCGGAAGCTTGCGGGCGAGGCCCTCGGTCGAGGCGTGGGCGCGATGGGCGGCGGAAAAGGCGTCATTGACATAGACGTCGCCAAGCAGCGCCAGCGCGTCGACGATCGCCGGGTCGTTCTTTTCCTCGCCCTTGTGGAAGCGGGTATTTTCCAGCAGCAGGAATTCGCCCTCGCCCAGTTTGGCGACGGCCTCGGCCGCCGAGACGCCGATGCAATCGCAGGCGAAGGCGACCGGCTTGCCCAGGCGCTGGGCCAGAGCGGCGGCGACGGGCTTGAGCGAATTGGCTTCGTCCGGCCCGTTCTTGGGGCGGCCGAAATGGGCGAGCAGGATGACCTTGCCCCCCTTGCCGGCGATTTCATTGAGCGTCGGCAGGATGCGGTCGATGCGGGTGGCGTCGGTCACGCGGCCGTTTTCCATCGGCACGTTGAGATCGACGCGGACAAGCACGCGCTTGCCCTTGAGTTCAGCAGAATCGAGGGTGCGAAAAGCGGACATGAGCGGCCTCAAGCGACAAGGCGGCGTGCGAAAAAGTGGAACCCGGTTTTTCGCAAAGGACGCCGCGATATCAGGGAACCCAGAGTGTTCCGCGGTTGCGGAACGCTCTGGGAGAACGAAAAAGCGCGCCTCGATGGGGAGGCGCGCCGCATTCCGATCAGATCAGCTTGGCCATCGCGACGGCCGTGTCGGCCATCCGGTTCGAGAAGCCCCATTCATTGTCGTACCAGGACAGGATCGAAACCAGCGTGCCTTCGAGCACCTTGGTCTGGTCCATGTGGAAGATCGAGGAATGGGGGTCGTGGTTGAAATCGATCGACACGTTCTTGTCGGTCGTATAGCCGAGCACGCCCTTGAGCGGGCCTTCGGCCGCCGCCTTGATCGCGGCGTTGATCTCGTCCTTGGTGGTGGCGCGCTTGGCGACGAATTTCAGGTCGACCACCGAGACATTCGGGGTCGGGACGCGCAAAGCGAAGCCGTCGAGTTTGCCGTTCAGCTCGGGCAGCACCAGGCCGACGGCCTTGGCGGCGCCGGTCGAGGTCGGGATCATCGACAAGGCCGCCGCGCGGCCGCGGTAGAGGTCCTTGTGGAAGGTGTCCAGCGTCGGCTGGTCGCCGGTATAGGAATGGATGGTCGTCATGATGCCCTTTTCGATGCCGATGGCGTCGTTGAGCACCTTGGCGACCGGCGCCAGGCAATTGGTGGTGCAGGAGGCGTTGGAGACGACCAGATGATCCTTGGTCAGCTTGCCGTTGTTGACGCCATAGACCACCGTCAGGTCGGCGCCGTCGGACGGCGCGGAGACCAGCACGCGCTTTGCGCCGGCCGTCAGCAGAGCCGCCGCCTTGTCGCGGGCGGTGAACAGGCCGGTGCATTCCAGCGCGATATCGACGCCCAGCTCCTTCAGCGGCAGGGCCGAGGGATCCTTGATCGCGGTGACCTTGATCGGGCCGGTTCCGACGTCGATCGTGTCGCCGTCGACCTTGACCACGCCGGGGAAGCGGCCGTGGACGGAATCATAGCGCACGAGATGGGCGTTGGTCTCGACCGAGCCGAGGTCATTCAGGCCGACGACCTGAATGTCGGTGCGGCCGGATTCGACGATGGCGCGCAGCACGTTGCGGCCGATGCGGCCAAAACCGTTGATGAAGACCTTAACCGTCATTTCGATGCGCTCCTTGTGGCCTTGTTGGCGTTCCCGTTCTCGAAACGGGGTCTTTTGCGTTCCGCCCCTCCAAATTCCCGCCGTTTTCCGACGTGGAATTCCGTTAGAGGCCCTTTAATCCGTTTCGCGCCGCCTGCGCAACCGTGGCGGCGTCGATTCCGAAGTGATCATAGAGCTTTCTAAAAGGCGCGGAGGCGCCGAAGCCCGTCATGCCGACGAAAGCGCCGGTCCGGCCCAGGAACAGGTCCCAGCCCATGGCGATGCCGGCCTCGACCGCGACGCGCACCGGCGCTTCGCCGATGACGGCCGCCCGGGCCGCGTCGCTTTGCCGCAGGAAGAGTTCGAAACAGGGGACCGACACGACGCGGGTCGGAACGCCCTCGCCTTCCAGAACCTTCTGCGCCTCAAGCGCGATCTCGACCTCCGAGCCGGAGGCGAACAGGCTGACCTTGGCCGGGCCGGAAGCCGGCGACAGCTCATAGGCGCCTTTCGCCGAAAGGTTGTCCGCGACGAAGCTCTTGCGGACCGGCGGCAGGTTCTGGCGAGTCAACGCCAGGACCGAGGGATTGTTGCGCGCCTCGATCGCCGCCTGCCAGCATTCCAGCGTTTCGGTGGCGTCGGCCGGGCGGAACACCAGCAGGTCGGGAATGGCGCGCAGCGAGGCGAGATGCTCGACCGGCTGATGGGTCGGGCCGTCCTCGCCGAGGCCGATGGAATCATGGGTGAAGACCTCGATCGAGCCGATCCCCATCAAGGCGGCGAGGCGCAGCGCCGGGCGGCAATAATCGGCGAAGGCCAGGAAGGTCGCGCCCGACGGGATCAGGCCGCCATGCAGCGTCATGCCGTTGATCGCCGCCGCCATGCCGTGTTCGCGAATGCCCCAATGGATATAGCGGCCGGCGTAATGGCCGGGCGAAACGGCAGGCGTCGCCTCGACCTTGGTGTTGTTCGAGCCGGTCAGGTCGGCCGAGCCGGTAACCAGTTCCGGGACAGCCGGCGCCAGCACTTTCAGCGCGGCTTCCGAGGCCTTGCGGGTGGCGACGGAAACGTCGACTTCGGCAAGGCGGCGCTTTTCCGTCGCGACGGCTTCCGCCAGCGCCTCGGGCAGGCGGCCTTCAAGGCGGCGCAGGAATTCCGCGCGCCGCGCCGGCTCCAGCTTCATCACCTTGGCCTGCCATTCGCCCTGCGCCTTGGCGCCGCGCGCGCCCGCCGCGCGCCAGGCGGCGAGAATGTCGTCCGGAATTTCGAACGGGCCGTGAGGCCAGCCCAGCGCCGCCTTGGTCCCCGCCAGTTCCTCGGCGCCGAGCGGCTCGCCATGGGCCTTGGCCTTGCCGGCGCGGGTCGGCGCGCCATAGCCGATCACGGTCTTGCAGGCGATCAGCGTCGGCCGGTCGGATTTTTGCGCGCGGGTCACAGCCGCGAGAATGGCGCCCTGGTCGTGGCCGTCGACCCGCTCGGCCGCCCAGCCGGCGGCCTCGAAACGCTTGAGCTGATCGACGGAATCGGAGACCGAGAGCGGCCCGTCGATAGAAATGCCGTTATCGTCCCACAGCACGATCAGCCGGTTGAGCTTGAGATGGCCGGCGATGGCGATGGATTCCTGCGACACGCCTTCCATCAGGTCGCCGTCGGAGGCCAGCACATAGGTGCGGTGATCGACCACATCGCCGAATTCCGCCGCCAGCATACGCTCGGCGAGCGCGAAGCCGACCGACGTGGCGAGGCCCTGGCCGAGCGGGCCGGTGGTGACCTCGACGCCGGCGGTATGGCCATATTCCGGATGGCCGGGCGTCTTCGAGCCGAACTGACGGAAATTCTTGATCTCGTCGAGCGTCATGCCCGGCGCGCCGGTCAGATGCAGCAGCGCGTAGAGCAGCATTGAGCCATGACCGGCCGACAGCACGAAACGGTCGCGATCCGGCCAGGCCGGGTCGGCGGCGTTATATTTCAAGACCTTGGTGAACAGCACGGCGGCGATGTCGGCGGCGCCGAGCGGCAGGCCGGGATGGCCGGATTTGGCCTTTTCGACGGCGTCGATGGAAAGCGCCCGCACGGCGTTGGCCAGGGTCGCGCTGCTGACTTCGGTCATTTCAGGATTCCGATTTTGGGGGCCGGTTCGGCGATTGGCCGGGTTGATATCAGGTCGCGTCCAAGAATCAAAACGTCATGGGGGCATCGCAGCCCGATCGCGCGCCAAGCCGAGGAAAACCGCCGCGCGGGCGCGTAATTCCTGTGGCAAGCCCCACGACCCCCTTGGCGGCGGCCAAGACGATGATAGATTGCTGGAATCCTCCGTTTTTGCGCCGGACGCGCCGCGGAGGGCGAAAACAGAGCCGCAAGCCGACCGTGAGCGAACCCGCAGCAAGCCGACCCGAAAGCCGATCCTTGCCTCCGAGCCTGAACGAGCCGACGCCGATTGAAGCCGAGCCATCCCCGCCGCGCCCAGAGAAACCCGGCGCGCAAGAGCGGCCTGAAATGGCGCGGCTCGAAGCGGCGCGGCCCGAAACGGGGCGGCTCGAAACGGCGCGGCGAAGGCTGCGCGTCGCGCTCGACGGGCTCGACGCCGCCGTGACCCGCCAGGCGGAGCGCGCGCTCGACCAGGCCGATCAGGCCGCCGAATATGCCGCCTTGCAGGACGATCGTTCGCGTCTCGCCGTCGAGCTTGACGCCGCCGCGCGGCGGCTGCGCGCGCTGGAGGCGGCCAATGGCGAGGCGGCGCGCCGGATCGAGCGCGCCTCGGCCGCCGTGCGGGCGGTGCTCGCCGCCGATTCCGGCCAGGAGGCCTGAATGGCGCAAGCGGTCGTCACCATAGCCGGACGCACCTATCGCATGAATTGCGACGAGGGCGAGGAGGCGCATATCGAGGAGCTGGCGCGGCTGGTCGATTCCAAGATCGACGAATTGCGCGGCGCCTTCGGCGAGATCGGCGACCAGCGCATCACCGTGATGGCCGCCCTCACCATAGCGGACGACCTGGCTGCGGCGCGTAAGAAGCTGGCGGCGGAGGCCGAGGCGACCGCGCAGGCGCGCGAGGACGCGGATCAGGCGCGCCTGCGGCTGGAGGAATGCGCCGAATGGGCGGCCGCCGCGCTGGACGCCGCCGCCGAACAGGTCGAGGCCGCCACCCGCGCCCTCAACGACAACGCCGGCTGAACTATTCCCCTTCGCCCTGCGACAAGGCGCGAATCTGCGCCATGTCGAACTGGGCCAGCATGACGATGGCGCGGGCGCGATTATAGACCTTCAGCTTGCGCAGGATCTCGCCGACATGGGCCTTGACCGTGGTCTCGCTGATGCCGAGCTGATGAGCGATGACCTTGTTGGGCAGGCCCTCGGCCAGCAGTTCCAGAACCTTCTTCTGCCGTGCGGTGAGCTTGTTGAGGCGGGCGAGCAGGGAATCGCCGACCTCGGGCGGGCCGCGATCCGGCGCGGTCGCGGAAATGGCGCGCATCTGCCGGTTGAGCGGATCGGTCATCACCGCGACCATCGAGCGCGCCGAGGCGAAAAATTCGGTCACGCGCTCATTGACCATGGCGCGCTGGCGGCGGGCCAGCTCGATATGGCTGTCGGCGAGTTCGCCGGGGCTGTGGGCGGCGCCGAGCGCCTCGAACAATTCGATGGTGGCGAGCGCGCTGTCCTGGATCGAGCGCATGGCGCGCGCCTGGAGATCCTCCAGTTCCGCCGCCAGTTTCACATTGTGGCGGTCAACCGATTCCGCCGCCTCCTCGATCGCCGTCTGCAACAGGCCATAGGCCATGCGCACCTGGCGCCCGAACAGATTGGCGGCCGTGCGCAGGCCTTCCTCTGCCGGCCGGCCGCCGCCCGCGGCCGCGCCGCCGGCGAGTCCGTCGACGATGGGCTGCTCCGTCGATGCGTCGCGCCCCCGCGCCAACTGCACCCTTCCGCCGTCACTGTCATTGAGGACAGACATCGTTTGACCTCGAATCGAACGGACCGGCTCCATCAACGCCGCGCCCCGGAAAAATCCTTCATTTGATTTATGCTGCAATCCAGCATTTTGACAGGAAGCCGCTATTGTACTTTCTGCCATCCTGTGGGCGCGATCCCGGCCGGGCGCTGAAAATGGTCATGAAAAAGATATAGTGCTGGGACGATCACGCTCCAACTCGGGCGCAAGGGACGGCCTCATGGCGGATGAACTTCTGGTTGCGAAACAGCGTTTCGAACTTCCCGAATTGCGGCTGACCGGCGGCGGGACCCTCCGCGACGTCGCGGTGGGCTTCGAGACCTATGGCGCTCTCAACGCCGCGCGCGACAACGCCATTCTCGTCTGCCATTATTTTTCCGGCACCAGCCACGCCGCCGGCCGCTATCGCCCGGACGATCCCCTGCCCGGCTATTGGGACGCGATCATCGGCCCCGGCAAGGCGGTCGACACCGACCGTTATTTCGTGATCGCCTCCGACACTCTGACCAATCTCAACGCCTACGATCCCGACGTGGTCACCACCGGCCCGGCCAGCCGCGACCCGGCCACCGGCCGGCCCTATGGCCTCGCCTTTCCCGCCGTCGCCATCGCCGACTTCGTGCGAGTGCAGAAGGCTCTGGTCGAATCCTTCGGGATCAACCGGCTGCGGGCGGTGATGGGGCCGTCGATGGGCGGATTGCAGACCTTCGAATGGGCGGCCTCCTATCCCGACGCCATGGAGCGGATCATTCCGGCGATCGCCGCGCCCAATTTCAACGGCTGGCTCACCGGCTGGCTCTCGATGTGGGCGCAGCCGATCAAGCTCGATCCGGCCTGGCGCGGCGGGGCCTATTACGACCACGCGCCGCCGAGCGCCGGGCTTGAGGCCGCCATGCGGATCATGACCCTGCACGCCCTGCACAGCGACTGGACCGACAGCGCCGGCGGCCGCGCCGTCGCCGACGGGGCCGATCCGACCGATGTCGCCTCGGCGCCCTTCGCGATCGACAAGACGCTGGAAGACGCCGTGCGCCTGCGCGCGCCGATGGCCGACGCCAATCACATGCTTTATCTCGCCCGCGCGAACCAGACCTATGTTCCGGGCGCCGGCGGCGGCGCGACCAGCGTGGCCGAGGGCCTCGCCCGCATCAAGGCGCCGGCGCTGATGATCTATGCGCCGGACGATCTGGTCTTCCTGCCCGAATGGGTGGAGGCGACGGCCAAGACGCTGAGCGGCCAGGGCGTGGCGGTCGAAACCGCCAAGCTGAGCGGGCCTTATGGCCATTATAACGGCATCGTCCGCATCGCCGAGGCCGGGAAACGGATCGCGGATTTTCTTGCGCGGGATTTTTAGCGTAAAAGGCGCGAGGGCCTGTGACGGTGGGGCCCAGCCTGTTTCCCGACGCGAGGCGAAAGCGCAATGGCCCGAAAGAGCAAGACCTCCCCCGCCAAGGCGGACGCTGCGGCCAAACCGGCGGCCGTGAAAGCCGCGTCAGCGCGGTCCGCGCCCGCCAAGGGCCGCGCGGCGAAGGGAGGATCCGAGAAAAAGGCGGCCGCCAAAAAGGCCGCCGTCAAGAAGCGCGCCGCCAGCCGGCTGAGCCTGTCCCTGCCGCTCGCCCGCGCCCGGAAACTGGCGGGCGACCTCTATGAGGCGGCCGGCCTCGCGCTCTGGGCCGAGGCGATCGAAACGGCGGCCGAGCCGAATAAAACCGAACTGGTCGCGCTGCAGGAATCGATCTGCGAGGCCGCCGATTTCCTGCGCGACGCCAAGGCCGCCAATCCGAAACATCTCCAATTGTTCTGGGTCGCCTGCCTCGACCGCAGCGGCCTGCCCTCCACGACTCCGCATTTCGTCACCGCCGCCAGCGAGGAGGACGCGCTGGCGATCTGTCGCGACCGTTTCAAGAAAGAGTTCGGCCGGCGCCGCCCGCACGCCTTTCCGGTTCCGCCACTGGCGGACGCGCCGGGGCCGCACGAATGACGGCGGCCTTTGCGGCGCCATTCGTCCACAGCCGCCACGCTTTGGGTTGGAAAGACGTCCCGGCGGCGGCGGAGGAGCGACCGTTCGAACGGGTCCGTACGGTTTTCGCGGAATGGCGAAGCCGCCGCGCGGCTTGACGCCGAGGTCTTCCCGGCCCGCAAGCCGATGTTTGCGGACCGGGAAGGCCTCGCGCATTGGCGCGGCCGTCGTTAGAGCCTATATGGCGGAGAAGAATTTTCCGCCCCGACATGCAGGCAAGGATGCGCGACGCCACAGCCGACAAGCCCGAACAAACGCTCGCCGCCCGCCTCGGGCCGGTGCTTTTCCGGCTCTGGCCCTATATCTGGCCGCATGAGCGTCGCGATCTGCGGCTGCGCATTTTCGCGTCGCTGGGCCTGTTGGTCTTGGCCAAACTCGCCACCGTCGCCACGCCCTATGCCTTCAAATGGGCGACCGACGCGCTGGTCGCGCTGCATGTCGGCGAAGGCGCGGCTTCGGCTCTGGCGGCGCCCGTCGGCCTGACGCTGCTCTACGGGGCGCTGCGCGTGCTGATGGCCGGCCTGACCCAGGCGCGCGACGCCGTTTTCGCCGATGTCGCCATGAACGCCGTGCGCCGGCTGGCGGTGGATGTCTTCATCCACCTCCATGCCCTGTCGATGCGCTTCCATCTCGAACGCAAGACCGGCGCCCTGACCCGCGTGCTGGAGCGCGGCCGCAACGCCATCGAGACCCTCACCCGCATGGTCACGCTGAACGGCGTCCCGACCGCGCTGGAATTCGCGCTGATCCTCGGCGTGATGTTCTTCCAGTTCGACTGGCGCTATGCCGCGATCACGGCCGCGACCATTGCCGCCTATCTCGCCTATACGGCTTTGGCGACCAATTGGCGGATCGGCATCCGCCG
>NZ_JAYSBG010000087.1:0-11374 GCF_041915505.1 Rhodoblastus sp.
ATTGTTCGCCGAGGCTTCGCCCGAAATTCGTGACGAAGCCGGCCTGTTCCTGGCGGAATGGCGCGTGCTGACCGCCGGCGATGATTTCCCGGCGCGGCTGGCGGCCATGCGCGCCAGCAATCCGATCGTCATCGCGCGCAATCACCGCGTCGAACAGGCGCTCGCCGCCGCCAATGAGGACGATCTCGCGCCGCTGCTGCGGCTCTGCGCGGCGCTGAAAAATCCCTTCCTGGAGCCTCCGCCGCCGCCCCGGCCGGAAGACGACCTGGAAACGCCGCCGCGCCCCGAGGAAAGGGTGCTGGAAACGTTTTGTGGAACGTGAAACGCGACGAAGACTTGACTCACGTCATGAAGACTTAACCCGATAGACTTGGTCTGCGCCGTCTTGTGGAAATCTCGACGCTTGCGCAATTAGTATAGTTAAATTTAACTCTTTTTTCACGCGCCCCGCCGCATGATGACGCCCTGTTTATTGCTGCGGCGCGGGCTTACGGACCCGAGCCGCGCCAATCCGCGAGTCGGGGCGATGAAATTCTACGAATTTGAGCATAACTTTTTACCGCACATCCTGATTCCGCTGCTCGGCGGCCTGTTCGTGATTTGCGCGCTGCAATCGGCCGCGCGCGCGGAAACCAGCGCCCTTGGCCACAACAGCTTCATCATCGGCGACGACGGCTATGGCGTGAAGGATTGCATCCGCAGCGGCGACGAATGCGCCAAGATCGTCGCCGACGCCTGGTGCGAGGCCCATGGCCATGGCGACGCCAAGGCGTTCGGCCGCGCGGACGACATTACCGCCTCGATCGAAAAATCCGCCGTGAAATCCGCGCCGGCCCGCAGGATGTCCGCCGACGACGTCTTCATCTCCTGCGACGACTGAAATCCCGGCTCAGCCGCTCACGAAATCCGCACATTTGGGCGCGGGCTCGCCGCCCCACGGCTCGATCGCCACGGTCGAGGTCGAGTTTTTCGGCGAGCCTTCGATGATCTTGTCGCTATAGACCATATAGACCAGCACATTGCGCTTGGCGTCGCAGCCGCGCACGATCTGCATCCGCTTGAACAAAAGCGAGCGGCTCTCGCGGAACACCACGTCGCCCTGGGCGAATTTCGCCTTGAACTGGATCGGCCCGAACTGCCGGCAGGCCAGCGAAACGTCCGACGTCTGCTCCGCCACCCCGAAAGCGCCGGCCAGACCGCCCTTTTCCGGCACGGTGAAATAGCAGGCGACGCCCGCCACGGCGGGGTCGTCGATGGCGTAGGTCGCCAGTTTGTCGTTCGGCGTCAGCAGCTTGAAAGTGGTCGACTTGCGGAAGATCAGGTCCGGGCCGTCGTCCGCGCGGGTGGGCGCCGCAGCCGCGAGACAGGCCAGGGCGACGCCGGCGACGGCGCAAGGCAGGCTTTTCCGAAAAAAGGACGTCATGACTGGCCGCTCCCTGTTGCGCCGCTTATATGTCCACGCAACGCCGCAATGAAAGGCCCCACGGCCGAATAATTGCAACGCTGGAGCTGCGCGCCGATGACCAAACCGCCAAGCCTGTTTCTTTCCCACGGCGCGCCCAATCTCATTCTCTACGACAGCGACACCCGCGATTTCTGGGGCGAGCTGGGCCGCGAACTGCCGCGTCCCTCCGCCATCCTCATCATGAGCGCGCATTTCACCACCGAACGGCCGGTGTTCGAAAAAGGCGCTCATCCGGGCATGATCTATGATTTCGGCGGCTTCGAGCCGGAGCTATACCAGATGCATTATCCCGCCCCCGGCGCCCCGGCTCTGGCGGAAAAAGCCGCTTTGCTCGCCCAGGCCGCCGGCCTCGCGCCGATGGTCTCGGACGGGCGCGGCTATGACCACGGCGCCTGGGCGCCGCTGAAAATCCTCTATCCGGAGGCCGATATCCCGGTCGCGACGCTGTCGGTCCAGCCGCAACTCGGCGGCGCGCATCATATCGCGCTCGGCCGGGCGCTGGCTCCCTTGCGCGACGAGGGCGTGCTGATCGTCGGCTCGGGCGGCGCGACCCATAATCTGCGCGCCTTTTTCACCAATCCCGACACGCCGCCTTGGGCCGCGAGCTTCAACGAATGGCTGAACGAGCGCATCGAGGCCGGCGATTCCGAGGCCCTGGCGCATTGGGAGCAGGGCCCCGACGCCCTGCGCAACCATCCCTCTGCGGAACATTTCCTGCCGCTGCCCTTCGCCTTCGGGGCCGGCGGGCCGGAAGCCAAAGGCAAGAGGCTGCACCATGCCCTGGTCGGCCCGCTGAGTCTCGATGCCTATGCGTTTGCGTAACGCGCCGTAAAGCCGCCCCTTTCGGCTCTTAAATAATTTTGGCTGCGGCCTCTCAGCGCAGGGGTCGACGGAACAATGTTAAGGGTTTGGCGCTTTCGCCTGCGTGGTGTATAGACCGCCCTTCCCCAAAATCCCGGTCCCCGCGAGAGGACGGTAAGGAGCTTTTCGAATCATGGAACGTTGGTCGCCCGAAAGCTGGAGGTCCAAGCCGATCGTTCAGGTTCCGACCTATTCGGACCCGGCGGCTCTGGCCGATGTCGAGAAGCAGATTTCGGGCTTCCCTCCGCTGGTTTTTGCGGGCGAGGCGCGCAAGCTCAAGAAACATCTCGCCCAGGTCTGCGCCGGCGAGGCTTTCCTGCTGCAGGGCGGCGATTGCGCCGAGAGCTTCGCCGAACATTCGGCCGACAACATCCGCGACTTCTTCCGCGTCTTCCTGCAGATGGCCGTGGTGATGACCTATGGCGCCGCCATGCCGGTGGTGAAGGTCGGCCGGATCGCCGGCCAGTTCGCCAAGCCGCGCTCGGCCCCGACCGAGACCATCAACGGCGTGTCCCTGCCCTCCTATCGCGGCGACATCGTCAATGACATCGCCTTCACGCCGGAAGCGCGCGAGCCCGATCCGCGTCGGCAATTGATGTCCTATCGCCAGTCGGCGGCGACGCTGAACCTGCTGCGCGCCTTCGCCACTGGCGGCTACGCCAATCTGGAGAACGCGCATCGCTGGATGCTGGGCTTCGTCAAGGACAGCCCGCAATCCGAGCGCTATGAGAAGCTGGCCAACCAGATCACCGAGACGCTCGGTTTTATGCGCGCTATCGGGCTTGACCCGGAGCATCATCAGGAGCTGCGCCAGACGGAGATCTATACCTCGCATGAGGCTTTGCTGCTCGGCTATGAGCAGGCGCTGACCCGCGTCGATTCGACCAGCGGCGACCATTACGCCACCTCGGGCCATTTCCTGTGGATCGGCGACCGCACCCGTCAGCCCGATCACGCCCATGTCGAGTTCATGCGCGGGATCAAAAATCCGATCGGCCTGAAATGCGGCCCCAGCACCACGCCGGATGGCCTGTTGCAACTGATCGACCTGCTCAACCCGACCAACGAGCCCGGCCGGTTGACGCTGGTCGCGCGCTTCGGCGCCGACAAGGTCGGCGATCACCTGCCGCAACTGGTCCGCGCGGTGTCGCGCGAGGGCCGGAATGTGGTCTGGTCCTGCGATCCGATGCACGGCAACACCATCAGCGCCGGCGGCTACAAGACCCGGCCGTTCGACCGCGTGATGCAGGAAATCCGCTCCTTCTTCGACGTGCATCGCGCGGAGGGGACCTATGCGGGCGGCATCCATCTCGAAATGACCGGCGCCAATGTCACCGAATGCACCGGCGGCGCCCGCGCGCTTTCCGAGGCTGATCTGCGTTCGCGCTACATGACCTATTGCGATCCGCGCCTGAACGCCGAACAGGCGATCGAAGTGGCCTTCCTGGTCGCCGAGAAGCTCAAGAAGGACCGCGCGGCCTCGATCGCCGAGGCCGATGCGGCGGAATGAAGCGCGGCGCCTGAGATAAGGAGGCGAAGATGAGGCTTGGCCGGCGCGGGACCGTGACGTCCGCCTTGCGGCCGCTCGCTTTGGTCCTCCGTCTTTCGGCGCCGGCGGCTTTCGTCTTTGGCCTGCCTGCCGCGCAAGCCCAGGCCCAAAGCCCCGAATGCCAGCAATTGCGCGCGGCGCTGTCGCAACCGGCGAGCATTGACCCGGGCGCGGCTGCGGGCGCGCGAAAAGCTCGCGCCGAACTCGACCGCGCCCAGAGCTACGCCCATTCGATCGGCTGCGACAATCAGCAGTTCCTGTTCTTCGGCGAGCCGCCGCCGCCGCAATGTGGCGGCCTCAAGGCGAAGATTGCGGCGCTGAAGGGCCAATACGACGCCTATGCCGGGCGCGCCTCCGGCGATTCGCCGCAACGGCAGGCTTTACGCGCGCGCTATGACCAGCTTTGCAACAATGCGCCGCGCGAGCGGAATTTCTTCGAAACCCTGTTCGGCAATTTCGGCGAGGAGCGCCGCCCCGAGGATGGCGTCGTCGCCGTGCCGCCCGGCGAGGCGATCGACGGCTCCGGCGGCGCCCATGGCGGCTCGCAGGCCGTTTGCGTGCGCACCTGCGACGGCGGCTTCTTCCCGCTGAATTTTTCCGCCCGCAGCGGCTCCGACGCCGAGCTGGAGAGCCTGTGCCAGGCGCTTTGCCCAAATGCTGAGGTCAAGCTTTATTCCAAAAATCCGAGCGCCGAAATCAGCACGGCGCTCGGCGCCGACGGGACCGCCTATAGCGATCTGCCCAATGCGCTGAAATATGCCAAGAGCTTCGATCCAAGCTGCGCCTGCAAGCCGCCGAACCAGAGCTGGGTCGAGGCCCTCGCCCATGCCGAACAGGTGCTGGACGAAATGGGCGGCGCCAAGGCGAGCGACACGACGGTGACCGAGCAGCAATCCAGGGTCATGGCCCAGCCCGTGCCGCCCAAGCCGGGCAAGGCGGCGGCGCAGGTCATTCCGGCCAGAGCCGCGTCGCCCGCTCCCGCTTCGCCCGCCGCCTTGCCCGCTCCCGCGACGTCCGCCGAGCCGAAACTGATCGAAGGCGCCGCGCCGGACGGCTCGCCGCGCCAGGTGCGCGTCGTCGGCCCGAATTATTGATCGTGCCTCTTGTTCTCACGTCAATGTGACAGCGCAGCCTTGGCCATTTTCTAGAGTCGATTGCGATTTGATCAAATCGCAATCGACTCTAGATTTATTTGTTTTCGCAGCGTTTTAGCGAAAAATCGGCATCCACTTTTTCGCACGCTGCTCTATGATCCGCCATCCTGTCGGAGGCGATCCATGGCCGAAAGCGATATCGAAGCTATCCGAGCCCTGCTCGCCTCAAAGCCGCGCCCGATCGGCTGGGCCGAGCGGCGCCAGCGCATCGAGGAGGTCGGATCGACCTGGCCGGTCGCCAACGACATGTCGCTTGAACCCGTCGACGCGGACGGCGTCCCGGGGGAGTTCTCGTTGGCTCCCGGCAGCGATCGATCAAAGGTCTTGCTGTTCTTCCACGGCGGCGGCTATTGCTCCGGCTCCGTGCTCAGCCATCGCCGCATGGCGACCGAGGCCGGACGCGCCTGCGGAACGCGCGCGCTGGCCGTCGCCTATCGGCTGGCGCCGGAACATCCTTTTCCCGCCGCGCTGGACGACGCCATCCGCGCCTGGGGTTTCCTGCGCGCGAGCGGGATCGCGGCCGAAAAGATCATCATTGGCGGCGACAGCGCGGGCGGCGGCCTGACCCTTGCCTTGCTGCAGCACTTGCGCGACGCCGGCGCAGATATGGCGGCCTGCGCCTGGCTTGCCTCGCCCTGGACCGACCTCACCCTGTCGGGCGGAACCCTGCTCACCAAGGATTCAGCCGATCCGCTGATCCACAAGCCCTATCTCGAAGAACTCGCCCAGGCCTATGTCCCGGCCGGCGTCGACAGGAAGGATCCGCGCGTTTCGGCCCTGTTCGGCGATCTGCGCGGTCTTCCGCCGCTGCTGATCCAGGTCGGCTCCGAAGAGACCCTGCTCGACGATGCTGTTCGCTGCGCGCAGGTCGCGGGCGCCGCACAGGTCGAGACGACGCTGGAAATCTGGCCGCAGATGATCCACGCTTGGCCGATGTGGAACGCGCGCCTGCAGGCCGGCCGCGACGCGCTGGCGCATCTGGGCGCCTTCGCGCGGCGCCATCTCGCGCCTTGAATCCCGACCTTTGACGCGTGGATGAAGCACTCAGCCGCCGATCCGCGCGAGCGCCTTGGCGCGGCCGATCAGCGGCAGAAGCTTCGCCAGTTCCGGCCCGGCCTCGCGTCCCGTCAAGGCCAGACGCAGCGGATGGAACAAAGCCTTGCCCTTGAGGCCGGTCGCCTGTTTCACCGCGCCTGTCCAGGCGCTCCAGGTGGTTTCGTCCCAAGGCTCGGCCGGCAGGGCCGAGAGCGCGGCGGAGCGGAAATCGGATTCGAGCGGTTCGGGCTGGATTTCGCCCCCGATCACGCTCCACCATTCGGCGACATCCGAGAACCGGGCCAGATTGCCGCGCGCGGCGAGCCAGAACGGCTCGGCCTTGAAACCGACAATGTCGAGCGCCGCCAGCCGGTCGCGCACCGATTCATAGGACAGGCCGTGCAGGACCCGCTCGGACAAAGCCTGCAGTTCGGCGTCATCGAACCGCGCGCTGTTGCGGGAAATCGCCCCGAGATCGAACAGGCCGGCGAGTTCGGGCAGGCTGTGGACGGGCTGCACCGCAATAGACGAGCCGGTCAGCGCCGCCATGGCCGCGACGGCGAGCGATTCCACGCCCGCCTCGCGCAGGCCGGCGATCGACAGCGCGCCCGTGCGCTTGGACAGGCCCTGCCCGTCCGCGCCGATCAGCAGGTTGTGGTGGGCGAAATGCGGCGCGGCCGCGCCCAGGGCGCGGAAAAGCTGGACCTGCACCGCCGTATTGGTGACATGGTCCTCGCCGCGGATGATATGGGTCACGCCGGAATCGATATCGTCCGCGACCGAGGGCAGCGTGTAGAGATAGGAGCCGTCCTCGCGCACCAGCACCGGATCGGACAAGGAGGCGCAATCGATATGGCTGTCGCCGCGAATGAGATCGTCCCAGCGCACGATCTCGGGCGCCAGCTTGAAGCGCCAGTGCGGGCGGCGGCCCGAGGCCTCCAGCGCGGAACGCTCCGCCGCCGTTAACTGGAGGGCGGCGCGGTCATAGACCGGCGGCGCGCCGCGCGCGATCTGCAGCCGCCGCTTGCGCTCCAGCTCCTCCGGCGTCTCGTAGCAGGGATAGAGCCGCCCGGCCTCCCGCAATTTCCGCGCGGCGGCGTCATAGGAGGCGAAGCGCTCGGACTGGCGGAACTTGCGGTCCGGCGCGACGCCAAGCCATTCGAGATCGACCTCGATGCCGAGCGCATATTCCTCGGTCGACCGTTCGGAATCGGTGTCGTCGAAGCGCAGGATGAACTGGCCGCCATGCTTGCGGGCGAAAAAATAGTTCAGCAGCGCGGTGCGCGCATTGCCGATATGGATGCGCCCGGTCGGCGAAGGCGCGAAGCGCACCACGGGCGCGAACAGGCCGGGAGCGTCATGTGCGGGATGGGTCATGGCAAGTGGTTTACGTCCCGGCGGCCTTTTCGGCAATCGGCGATGCGCAGCGAATTTCGGGCCAAGCCGGGCGTCAAAGTTCGCGTAGCGTGGCGTTTATGTCATAGAAACGTGAAAAAATTTCAGCATAACCGCAATGGGCGCCTGCGTTTCGGGCCGTTCTATTGACATCGGGCCGTGCTTTCCGAATGGTTAAACTGGACGGAACGGCTTTTGTCACATTGAGGCCTCATTCGGGGGCGAAAGCCTCGCCATTGCGGCAAGCGCGCGAAAATATCGTCGTTTGACGAGCGCAAGGGAAAGATTGGCTGGAATGACGGGATATATCGCCGCGGCTTTCTGCCTTTTCGTGACCGCCTTCAACCTCTTTTCGCTGGCGCTCGCCGGCTGGCGGTGCCGCCGGCGGCCCGAGCCGCTGCCCGCGCGCCTCGCTATGACCGGCCTGTCGGACCCCACGCCGCCGGTCAGCATCGTGCGCCCCGTCTGCGGCCTCGAAACCTTTTCCGAACAGACGCTTCGCTCGACCTTCGAGTTGGACTACCCCGAATATGAGGTCATTTTCTGCGTCCAGAAAAAGACCGACCCGATCATTCCGCTGATCGAAAAGCTTCTGGCCGAGCAGCCTGAGGGGCGCGGGCGGCTGCTGATCGGCGACGATCCGATCAGCCCCAATCCAAAGCTCAACAATTGTTTCAAAGGCTGGCAGGCCGCGCAGCACCAATGGATCGTGCTGGCCGATTCCAACGTGCTGGCCCCGAAGGATTATCTCCAGCAGATGCTGGTCCGCTTCCGTCCCGATATCGGCCTGGTCTGCTCGCCGCCACTCGGCGTCTGGCCGGAGGGCCTCCGCGCCCAGCTCGAATGCGCCTTCCTCAATTCCTTCCAGGCGCGCTGGCAGTTCTGCGCCGACGCGCTCGGCATGGGCTTCGCCCAGGGCAAGAGCATGATGTGGCGGCGCGAGGTCGTCGACCAGGCCGGCGGCATCGCGGCGCTGGCCTCGGAAATCGCCGAGGACGCGGCCGCGACCAAGCTGGTCCGCGAGGCCGGCATGAAAGTGGCGTTGGTCGACCGTCCCTTCGGTCAGCCGCTCGGCGCGCGCACGCTGCGCGCCATCTACCAGCGTCAGACGCGCTGGGCGCGCCTGCGCCGCGCCAGCTTCCCGACCATGTACGCGCCCGAAATCTTCGCCGGATCGCTGATCCCGATCCTCGCCGGGGCCTATGCGGCGCGCGATTTCGGTTTCGAGCCCTGGACCGTGGTCGCTCTCGTGGCCGCCCTGTGGCACCTGCCGGAAGCTTTGGTGAACTGGCGGCTGGGCTGGCCTACCAGCCCGATCTCGCCGCTCACCTATCTGCTGCGCGACCTGATGTTCCCGATCGTCTGGATCGACGGCTGGCTCGGCGACGATTTCGTCTGGCTCGGCAATTCCATGACCGTGCGCGAAGCCGACGAAACAGTCGACGGCGCGGCTTGAAACTCCAAAGCCTCCGTTTCCGCCGTCATTGCGAGCCATAGGGCGTCGGAAGACGCCCGTCTTTCGACGGGCTATGGCGAAGCAATCCATCGCCGCTCGCCCTGGCCTGACGGGTGGATTGCTTCGCTTCGCTCGCAATGACGGTCTTGGACGCCTCGATCGTTTCGCCCTGGCGACGGGGCGCCCCTAGTCTTCGAACCTTTCGCTCACCCCCGCCGGGCTCGTCGGCGCAATCGCGAAATCGGGGGTGAAGGCCGGGGCGCCGGAATCGCGGAAGCGGTTGACGATCGGATAGCGGCGGTCTCGGCCGAAATTTTTCCTCGTCACCTTGACGCCCGGCGCCGACTGGCGGCGCTTGTATTCGGCGAGATAAAGCAGCCGCTCGACCTTCTTCACCGTCTCCATGTCATGGCCGCGCGCGACGATTTCGGCGAGCCGCAGGTCCCTTTCCACCAGGCATTCCAGCATGTCGTCGAGCGCGTCATAAGGCGGGAGCGAATCCTGGTCCTTCTGGTTCTCGCGCAATTCAGCCGTCGGCGGCTTGTCGATGATATTCTGCGGGATCACCAGCCCGTCCGGCCCGAGCGCGTCGTCAGGCTTCCAGCGGTTGCGCAGGCCGCACAGGCGGAACACCTGGGTCTTGTACAGATCCTTGATCGGGTTGAAGCCGCCGTTCATGTCGCCATAAAGCGTGGCGTAGCCGACCGACATTTCGGATTTGTTGCCGGTGGTGACCAGCATCGGCCCGAATTTATTGGAGACCGACATCAGAAGGATGCCGCGCGCGCGGGCCTGGATGTTTTCCTCGGTAACGCCGCGCGCCGTGCCCGCGAACAGAGGCGCCAGCGCCGCCTCCACGCCCTCCACCGCCGCCGCGATCGGCAGAATGTCATAGCGCAGGCCGAGCGCCTTGGCGCAATCGGCTGCGTCTTTCAGCGAGTCCTGCGAGGTGAAGCGATAGGGCAGCATGATCGCATGGACCTTGTCCGGCCCCAAGGCGTCCGCCGCCATGGCCGCGCAAAGCGCGGAATCGACGCCGCCCGACATGCCCAGCGCGACGCCGGGAAAGCCGTTCTTGGCGACATAATCGCGCAGGCCCAGCACGCAGGCGGAATAATCGGCCTCGTCATCGTCGAGCGACGCGACGTCGGGAGCCTCCTCGCAGACCCATCCGGCGCCTTCGCGCCGCAGCGCGACTTTGGCGACCGTCTCGGAGAAAGCCGGCAGCCGGCCCGCGACGGCGCCATCCGGATTGACGATGAAGCTGGCGCCGTCGAACACCAATTCGTCCTGGCCGCCGATCTGGTTGAGATAGACCAGCGGCAGGCCGCTTTCGACCACCCGTGCGGTCGCGATGGCTAGGCGCTCGGCATCCTTGCCGCGCCAATAGGGCGAGCCGTTCGGCGAGAGCAGGATTTCGGCGCCGGTCTCGCTCAGGGATTCGACCACATCCGGCCCCCAGATGTCCTCGCAGATCGGCAGGCCGAGCCGCACGCCGCGAAACGCTACCGGACCCGGCGCGGGGCCGGGATGGAACACGCGCTTTTCGTCGAACACGCCATAATTGGGCAGATCGACCTTGAGCCGCACGGCCGCGATGCGGCCGCCGTCGAGCAAGGCGTAGGCGTTATGGCAAAGACCGTCTTGCATCCAGGGCAGGCCGATCAGAACGGCCGGGCCGCCGTCGGCCGTGTCGCGGGCGAGGTCTTCGAGCGCGGCGCGGCAGGCGTCCGCGAAGGCCGGCTTGAGCACCAGATCCTCCGGCGGATAGCCGGCCAGGAACAGTTCTGAAAACATCACCAGATCGGCGGAAAAAGCCGCCGCCTGCGCGCGCGCCTCGCGCGCCTTCCGCAGATTGGCGTCAATGGCGCCGACGATGCAATTGATCTGCGCCAGAGCGAGAACGAGGCGGTCGACGGGAGCGCGGGGAGTCGTCATCCGCCCGGTTTAGCGCGTTTTCCGCGCGGCTTGAAGCCTTCTGTTCCGCTTCGGCTGCACGGATCGCGGACGGCGATGTCGAGCGAACGACCCGGCGCTTAAGCGGCGCGTGGCGGCTCGCCCGCCTCTACCAGCGCCTCGGCCTCGGCGTCGGAGAAGAGGCGCCCGCGGGTGAGGAAACTCACCCCTTCGGGCGCTTCGAGGGAAAAGCCCGCGCCGGGGCCTTCAACCACATCGATGATCAGCTGGGTGTGGCGCCAATATTCGAACTGGTTGGCGCGGATGTAAAAAGGACAGCCGTCGATCTCGCCGAGAAAGACGTCCTCGCCTCCGACCCAATATTCCTTGTCGCGGAAGCAGATCGGCGCCGATCCCTCACAGCAACCGCCGGACTGGTAGAACATGAGCGGACCATGGCTCTGCTTCAAGCGCTCAATCCAGGACAGGGCTTCCGGAGTGGCTTCAACACGGGCGGGCGCGGGCATTCTCTTCTCCATGTGCATCGTTCTCGACAATCATTG
>NZ_JAYSBG010000088.1:0-11263 GCF_041915505.1 Rhodoblastus sp.
AGTTCAAAAAAGCGGGGGTCGGACACGTTAGGCTCCCAGTATTACGCGCGGAAGATCGCACAACCGGATTGCCGTCCCGTTTGGGCATTAACTAAATTGCCCGTTTAATCGGGTTAACCTTTTGGCGTTCGCAGTCGCGTGAAGCCAGGGCGCGCGCCCGATCAGGCGCGCATGACGCGGCGGCGGTGGAAAAAAGTCTTTTTTTGCGCGCAATTCCGGTCTATCTGCGGTGAAAATGCGCCTCGTCGGGCGCTGTCGCCGCGCGGACGCGCTCGGCCTCCGCTTTGGGATTCGATGACCCAATTCACATCTTTTTTTTCCCGTCGCGGCGGCGAGGCGGAGGGCTCCCCTTCCGTCGGCGCGGATTCCGCGGGCGCTCCGCCCTTCGGCGCCTATGAGCGCATGCTGGCTTTGCGCTATCTGCGTTCGCGCCACAGCCGCTGGCTGCCCTCGGCCATCGCCGGCCTGTCGATCACCGGCATCGCCGTCGGCGTGATGGCGCTGATCGTCGTCATGTCGGTCATGAACGGCATGCGCGACGAGATGATTTCCAAGCTCATCGGCGTCAACGGCCATATTTTCGTGCAGCCGATCGACACGCCGCTGACCGATTACCGCGCCCTCACGGACCAGCTCCAAAAGGTGCCGGGCGTCACGCTGGCTTTTCCGATGGTGGAGAACGCCGCCGGCATTTCCTCGCCGCAACAGCAGACCGGCGCTTTGGTGCGCGGCGTCGCCGAGAGCGATCTCAAGCGCCTGCCGGGCATAAACGGCAATGTCAAACAGGGGACGCTGGAGCATTTCGACGACGATGTCGGCGTCGTGCTCGGGCAGAGGATGGCCGAAGTGCTCGGTGTGCAGGTCGGCGACAAGGTGTCGATCCTGACCGCGCGCGGGGCGCAGACGCCGTTCGGGGTCACGCCGCGCCTCAAGGCCTATCCGGTCAAGGCCATTTTCCAGTCCGGCCTGTTCGATTTCGACCAGCTCATCGTCTTCCTTCCGCTGGCCGAGGCGCAGGCCTTCTTCGACCGGCCCAATGACGTCAACATCATCGAGGGCTTCGTCGCCCATCCCGACAAGGTCGACGACGTGCGCGCCGAAATCGTGCAGCAGATCGCGCGGCCGATCATGCTGACAGACTGGCGCCAGCGCTATCGCAGCTTCTTCGACGTGCTGAAGGTCGAAAGCGACGCGATCTTCCTCATCCTGGCGATCATTGTCGCGGTCGCCTCGCTGCTGATCGTGCAGGGGCTGATCCTGCTGGTGAAGGACAAGGGCCGCGACATCGCCATTCTGCGCACCATGGGCGCGACGCGCGGCTCGATCCTGCGCATCTTCATCCTGACCGGCCTCGCCATCGGCGCCGTCGGCGCGCTGCTCGGCACGGCCCTTGGCGTGCCGCTGGCGCTGCGGCTGGAAGACATAAGGTCTTTCGTCAACCGCGTGTTCGATCTCAACCTGTTCCCGGCCGACATTTATCATCTGTCGCAATTGCCTTCGTCGCTCGATCCGCACGAGGTGATCGGCGTGGCCGTCATGACGCTGTGCCTGTCCTTCCTCGCCACGCTCTATCCGGCATGGCGGGCGGCGCGGCTCGATCCGGTGGAGGCGCTGCGCCATGAATGAGACGATGCGCCCGACCCTGAAGCTGACCGGCGTGGCGCGGCGCTATCGCGAAGGCGACGGCTTCCTCGAAATTCTGCGCGGGGCCGACGCCACGCTTTGGCCGCATCAGGCGGCGGCGCTGGTCGCGCCTTCGGGCGCCGGCAAATCGACCCTGCTTCATATCGCCGGGCTGCTGGAGCGGCCGGACGGCGGCGAGGTGGAGATCGATGGCCTTGCGACCTCCGGCCTCGTCGATTCCCAACGCACGGCTTTGCGCCGGACCCATATCGGCTTCGTCTACCAGTTCCATCACCTGTTGCCGGAATTCACGGCCGCCGAAAATGTGATGACCCCGCAGATGATTGCGGGCCTGCCCCGCGCCGAGGCGCGCCGCCGCGCGCTCGACCTGCTCGATTATCTTGGCCTCGCCGCGCGGGCGAACCACCGGCCCGCCGAATTGTCGGGCGGCGAGCAGCAGCGCGTGGCGATCGCGCGCGCCGTCGCCAACGCCCCGGCTTTGCTGCTGGCCGACGAACCGACCGGCAATCTCGACCCCGGGACGGCGGATCATGTCTTTTCGGCCTTGATGGCGCTGGTGCGCGCCACCGGCTTGTCGGCCCTGATCGCCACCCATAATCTGGATCTGGCGGCGCGAATGGATCGCCGATTGACCCTGCGCGACGGACAATTGGTGGAAATGCCGTGACCTGCAACCTGAAGGGGCGCCGCGATGCGGCGCCGTGGCGCTTGACAGGCCAAGAAAACGCCTTATTTCAGCGGTCTTGGCGCAAAGTTTGATGAGGCGGGGAAAAACTTATCCACAGTTGGAGAGCCGTTTTTCCACAATCGCAAAAAGATCAAATCATTGTTTTCAAATGCAGTGATTCCGCAGCCGAAAATTTCGGCATTTTTTTCGCCGTCTTGTACAAAACGAGAATATAAGCAGAACCTCCGCGAGATCGAGTTTTCCACTGCGATGCAGCAGTTCAGGCCATAATGGCGCCGGAAAGCGGACATGAAGGCCGGGACCGGCTATGCTGCCATAGGCGGAACGACAGGAGGCGAGAATGACGGACGAGATGATCGACAAGGTCGGATTCGTTCATCTTCATGTCCATACCGCTTTTTCCCTGCGCGAGGGCGCGATCACCGCCAGCAAGCTGCTCAAGCTGGCCCTTGCCGACGCCATGCCGGCGGTCGCCGTCACCGACGTCAATAATCTGTTCGGCGCGCTCGAAATTTCCGAGAAATTCGCGAAGGATGGCGTGCAGCCGATCACCGGCTGCCAGCTCACGGTGGAATTCGACGATGCGGACGCTTTGCGCGAGCGCGGCGAGAGTCTGCCGCCCGACGCCAGCCGGGGCAATATCGTGCTTCTGGTGCAGAACGAGCAGGGCTATGCCAATCTCATGCGGCTGGTCTCGCAGGCCTGGCTGGAGACCGACCCCGGCGATTCGCCCCATATCGGCCTCGCCCAGCTCGCGGCGGCGAGCGACGGCCTGATCGCGCTGAGCGGCGGCCCGACAGGCCCGCTCGACCGCGCCTTTGCTTTCGACAAGCCGGAGGTCGCCTCGACGCGGCTGGCGGCGCTCGCGCCGCTGTTTCCGACGCGATTCTATATCGAATTGCAGCGTCACGGCCTCGAAAGCGAGCAGGAGGTCGAGCCGGCGCTATTAGACATGGCCTATCGCGAAGAACTGCCGCTGGTGGCGACCAACGAGCCCTATTTCGCGAGCGCCGCCGATTTCGAGGCCCACGACGCGCTGATGTGCATCGCCGACGGCGCCATTGTCGGGCAGGACAATCGCCGCCGCCTGACGCCCGACCATCGCTTCAAGACGCGCGACGAGATGGTTGCTTTGTTCGCCGATCTGCCCGAGGCGACCCGCAACAGCGTCGAGATCGCGCTGCGCTGTTTCTACCGCCCGCGCACGCGCAAGCCGATCCTGCCGAATTTCACGCAAGACACGGATGAGGCGGCGGAATTGCGCGCCCAGGCCGAATCGGGCCTCGCGGCGCGGCTCGCCGCCCATGGCCCGGCGCCCGGCCACAACGAAGAGGACTATCACAAGCGGCTCGAATTCGAATTGTCGATCATCGAGCGCATGAAATTTCCCGGCTATTTCCTGATCGTCGCGGATTTCATCAAATGGGCCAAGGTGCAGGACATTCCGGTCGGGCCGGGGCGCGGCTCGGGCGCGGGCTCGCTGGTCGCCTATGCTCTGACCATCACCGATCTCGACCCGATGCGGTTCTCGCTGCTGTTCGAGCGCTTCCTGAACCCCGAGCGCGTCTCGATGCCGGATTTCGACATCGACTTCTGCCAGACGCGGCGGCAGGAGGTGATCGACTACGTCCAGCAGCGCTATGGCGCGGATCGCGTCGCCCAGATCATCACCTTCGGCTCGTTCCTGGCGCGCGGCGTGTTGCGCAATGTCGGCCGGGTGCTGGAAATGCCGCTCGGCCTGGTCGACAAGCTCGCCAAAATGGTGCCGCAGAACCCAGCCGCGCCCGTTTCGCTGAAACAGGCCATCGACACGGAGCCGCGCCTGCAGGAGGCCGCCCAGCAGGATTCTCGCGTGCGGCAATTGCTGGAAATCGCGCAGAAATTGGAGGGGCTTTATTCCAACGCCTCGACCCACGCCGCCGGCATCGTGATCGGCGACCGGCCGCTCGATCAATTGACCCCGCTCTATCGCGATCCGAAATCCGACATGCCGGCGACCCAGTTCAATATGAAATGGGTCGAGCAGGCTGGGCTGGTGAAATTCGACTTCCTCGGCCTCAAGACGCTCACCACGCTCTCGACCTGCGTCGCCTTGCTGAAACAGCGCGGGATCGAGGTCGACCTCTCCAAGATTCCGCTTGACGACGCGAAAACCTTCGAGCTGCTCGGGCGCGGCGAGACGGTGGGTGTGTTCCAGCTGGAAAGCGCGGGCATGCGCAAGGCTTTGGCCGAAATGCGCGCCGACCGTTTCGAGGACATTATCGCGCTGGTCGCGCTTTATCGCCCCGGCCCGATGGCCAATATCCCGACCTATTGCGCGGTAAAACACGAAGAGGAGGAGGCCGATTACCTCCATCCCAAGATCGAAACCGTGCTCAAGGAGACCTTCGGCGTCATCATCTATCAGGAACAGGTGATGCAGATCGCCCAGATTCTCTCGGGCTATTCGCTCGGCGAGGCGGATATGCTGCGCCGCGCCATGGGCAAGAAGATCAAGGCGGAAATGGACCTGCAACGCGCCCGTTTCGTCGACGGGGCGGTGGAACGCGGCGTCGACAAGGCCAAGGCCGACGAAATTTTCGACCTGCTGGCGAAATTCGCCGATTACGGCTTCAACAAGAGCCATGCGGCGGCCTATGCGCTGGTCGCCTACCAGACCGCCTGGTGCAAGGCCAATTATCCGGTGGAGTTCCTGGCCGCCTCGATGACGCTCGACAAGAGCAATACCGACAAGCTGGCGGAATTCCGAAACGAGGCCACCCGGCTCGGAATCCGGGTCGAGCCGCCCTCGGTCAATCTGTCCGGCGTGGATTTCGAGGTCCATCGCGACGCGGAAGACGCTCTGACCATCCGCTATGCCCTTTCAGCCGTCAAAGGCGTGGGCGAGGGGCAGGCCGCCGCTTTGGTCGCTTCGCGCGGCGCGAAAAAATTCCGCGACCTCCCCGATCTCGCCAATCGGCTCAATCCGCGCGAGGTCAACAAGAAGGTGCTGGAGGCGCTCGCCGCCGCGGGCGCCTTCGACGAACTGGAGCGCGACCGCGCCAAGGCCTTTGCGGCGGTCGAGCCTATTCTCGGCCTCGCCAATCGCGCGCAGGAAGAGCATCAGATCGGTCAGGCGGCTTTGTTCGGCGCCGGCGAGCCGGAGGCCCTGCGCCTTACCCATTATGAAAATTGGTCGGCCGAGGAGCGGCTGCGGCGCGAATTCGAGGCGGTCGGCTTCTTCATCTCGGGCCATCCGCTCGACGCTTATCAGAAGGTGATCGCCCGGCTGAAGGCGACGAGTTGGGCGCCGTTCGCGCGCAGCGTGAAGCAGGGGGCGGTCTCGAACCGCCTTGCCGCCACCGTGCTCGACCGCGCCGAGCGGCGCACCAAATCCGGCAACAAGATGGGGATCGTGACCTTGTCCGATCCGACCGGCCAATATGAGGCGATCCTGTTCCAGGAGGGCCTCAACCAGTACCGCGACATGCTGGAAACGGGCGCTTGCGTGCTGGTCTCGCTGCAGGCCAATGTCGAGGGCGAGGACGTCCGCGCCCGCATCGTCATGGTCGAAAGGCTGGACGAGGCGGCGGCGCGCATCCAGAAGGGCCTGCGCATCACGTTGCGCGATCAGGCGGCGCTGCCGCGGCTGTCCGACAAGTTGAAGGGCAAGCCGGAAGGTGAGGTCACCCTGATCCTGCGGCTGGAAGAAGAGCGCGAGGTTGAGATCAAACTGAAGGGCCGCTATCCGATCAATCCGCAGGCCTCGGGCGCGATCAAGGCGATCCCCGGCGTGGCTGAGGTGGAGCTGGTTTAAATCTCGGTCCAGCTGGCTGATGCCTAAGGCGCGCCGAGCGCCGCCACGAAGAAATCCTTGAGCCGGTCGCGATAGGCTGGCGTATCGACCCACGTGGCCTTGGCGTGGTCCATGCCGTCCAGCAGCAGCAAATCCTTCGGGCCCGCCGCGGCGGCGAGCATTTCCCGGCTTTCCTCCGGCGGCGTGTAAGGATCCGCGCCGCCGCCGACGATCAGAACCGGCGCGGTCACCTTGCGGAGGGCCTCGATCGGCCGCAGGCGTTCCGGCGGAACGCCGAAGCGCGGCTGGGACTGGTATTTCAGTAGAGGCGTCAGCAAGGTCGGCAATGGCTCGGGCGCGTGGGCGGCGATGCGGTTGCGGATGGCGTTGTCGATGTCGGGATAGACCGATACGAGCACGAAGCCCTGGGCGGGCAGGGGACCGTCGTCGCCGATCAGCGCGGCGGCGCCGCCGAGGGAAATGCCGATAACGCCAACCGGCGCCTGCTGCTGCCGCGCCTTGAGCCAGTCGAAGGCGGCGCGGGCGTCACGCGATTCGGTAAGCCCGAAACTATGAGCGGCGTCGCCCGACTCGCCGTGGCCGCGCAGGTCGACGGTCAGCACCGCAAAGCCTTGCTTCGCCAGCCGGGCGGCCTGCGCCGCATAGCCCTGCCGCGAGGCGAAAATGCCATGCATCAGCACGACGCCCGGCGCGTTAGGAGTTTTTCCGGGCCAATAGGTCGCGCCAAGGATCTCGCCGTCGGCGGCTCTCAATGTGAGGTTTTGCGCCGGCTCCACGGCGGCAATCGGATGATCGCGACCACGGGACCAGACCATTGCCGAGCCGGCGAACCAGGACAGGGAAAGCGTCAGAGCCAGGACGAAAACAATGACAAGAATGGTTCGTTTCATCGAATGTCTGCCGGGAAATTGAGTTTCAAAACGCGGTCCGTATAAGCACGTCACGCGAATTGGAGAATTGGGCGATAATCAGCGATAATCAGGTCGCGCTGTTTGCTTCCGCCTTGCGGGCCGGCTTGTCAAATCGTTCCCATTGATATAAAGCGGCGGCTTCATTCCACACGCGAATGTTCGCGCTTCCTGTCTCAAGGCGGCGCTCCGGTGGTCGGATGTCCGGCCCATTCATTCGCGGAGGCCTAACCGGAGTATATGATTTATGGCGCTTCCCGATTTCACCATGCGCGGCCTGCTTGAGGCCGGCGCTCATTTCGGCCACCAGTCGCATCGCTGGAACCCGAAAATGGCCCCCTATATTTTCGGGGTCCGCAACAACATCCACGTCATCGATCTTGCCCAGACCGTGCCGCTGCTGCACCAGGCCCTCAAGGCCGTGTCGGACACCGTCGCCAAGGGCGGCCGCGTGCTTTTCGTCGGCACCAAGCGCCAGGCGCAGGAGCAGATCGCCGACGCCGCCAAGCGTTCCGCGCAATATTACATCAATGCCCGCTGGCTCGGCGGCATGCTGACCAATTGGAAGACCATTTCGGCCTCGATCGCCCGCCTGCGCAAGATCGACGACCAGCTCACGTCCGGCGCCTCCGGCCTGACCAAGAAGGAGCGCCTGATGATGTCGCGCGAGCGCGACAAGCTAGAGCGCGCTCTCGGCGGCATCAAGGACATGGGCGGCGTCCCGGACCTGATCTTCGTCATCGACACCAACAAGGAGCAGCTCGCGATCAAGGAGGCGGCCCGCCTTCACATTCCGGTCGCCGCGATCCTCGACACCAATTGCGATCCGGACGGCATCACCTTCCCGATTCCGGGCAATGACGACGCCGGCCGCGCCATCGCGCTCTATTGCGACCTGATCGCCCGCGCGGCGCTGGACGGCATTTCCCGCAGCCAGGGCTCGCTCGGCATGGATGTCGGCGCGTCCGAGGAGCCCACGGTCGGCGAATTGCCCGCCGACGGCGAAGTGGCCGACGCCGTCGATCAGTTCGAGCTGCTGTCCGCCCCGCGCGGCGCCCCGGACGATCTGTCGAAGCTCGCCGGCGTCGGTCCGCAGGTCGAGAAGAAGCTGAACGAAGCCGGCCTGTTCCATTACTGGCAGTTCGCCGCCATGTCCGGCGACGACGCGTCCAAGGTCGATGCGGACCTCAAGCTGAACGGCAAGGTCGGCGGCTGGGTCGAGCAGGCTCGCAGCCTGATCGCCGGCTGATCCCAGCCGTTTCGTCCCGAAATTTCGCGGCGCGCCGGCTGAACCCTGGCGCGCCGTCTGTTTGAACGGGATTGCCGGCGCCGCTCTGGCTACGCCAACCGCTTGTTTGGTCAGTACGCTGCTCTGGCATACGCCAACTGGTTGTGAGGTAAGTACGCTGCTCTGGCATACGCCAACCGCTGGGTTTGCGCCTGTCTTCGAAGTTTCACACTTTCCCGCTTTTCATTCGGCCAAGGCGCGGGAGCGCCGGCCCAAACCCTGAAGGAACCCTTCCATGGCCAATATCACCGCCGCTTTGGTGAAGGACCTGCGCGAAAAGACCGGCGCGGGCATGATGGACTGCAAGAACGCGCTCAACGAGACCGACGGCGACATCGAGGCGGCGATCGACTGGCTGCGCAAGAAGGGTCTGTCCAAGGCGGCCAAGAAATCCGACCGCGTCGCGGCGGAAGGCCTGGTCGGCGTGGCGGTGCATGGCGTCAACGGCGTGGTGGTCGAGGTCAATTCCGAAACCGATTTCGTCGCCCGCAACGAGGAATTCCAGGCTTTGGTCAAGACCATCGCGCTGGTCGCGGTCGAAAAGGGCGAGTCGGACGTCAACGTCCTCAAGAACCAGCATTATCCGGGCGGCGCCGGCACGGTCGCCGACGCGATCTCCAACGCCATCGCCACCATCGGCGAGAACATGACGCTGCGCCGCGTCGCCTCGCTGACCGTCTCGGACGGCGTGATCGGCCAGTATATCCACAACGCGGTCAGCGAGGGCGTCGGCAAGATCGGCGTGATCGTCGCGCTGGAATCGACCGGCGATAAGTCGCAGCTCGCCGATCTCGGCCGCAAGATCGCCATGCATGTCGCCGCCGCCAGCCCGCTGGCGCTCGACGCCTCGGGCATCGATCCGGCGGTGCTGGAGCGCGAGAAGAACGTGTTGCGCGAGAAGAACGCCGGCAAGCCGGATCATGTTCTCGACAAGATCGTCGAATCCGGCCTGAAGACCTATTACAAGGAAGTCACGCTGGTCGAGCAGCCCTTCATCCACGACAATTCCAAGACGGTGGCCCAGGCGGTCGCCGAAGCCGCCAAGGCGATTGGCGCGCCGGTCGCGCTGAAGGGCTTCGTCCGCTATGCGCTCGGCGAGGGCATCGAGAAGCAAGAAGCGGATTTCGCGGCGGAAGTCGCGGCCGCCGCCTCCGGCCAAGCTTGATCAAAAAGCCTGAGCGAAAAGTCCGATCGAAAGCTCGGTCGGACCAGTCTTTACGGGAAGGGCGGCTTCGGCCGCCCTTTTCATTTGCCCGGCGCGGCGTTGCGGCTGGCGCGATTTGACCCTAGAAGCATGTCGCGACAGATCGAATCGCGGCCGCGCAGGGGAGCTCCCGATGAACGCTTCGCATCACAAGCCGAAATGGAAACGCGTGGTCGTGAAATTGTCGGGCGAAGCCCTGCAGGGCGGCCAGACCCATGGCCTCGACGCCAAGACGCTGGATCGGATCGCCGAAGATCTCGACGCGGCTGCGGCGCTCGGCGTCGAAATAGCGGTTGTTGTCGGCGGCGGCAATTTTTTTCGGGGCATTCAGGGCGCCGACAAGGGCATCGAACGCGCCCGCGCCGATTCCATCGGCATGCTGGCCACGGTGATGAACGCTCTCGCGCTCGAATATGCGTTGGAAAAGCGGGGCCGGGCGGCGCGCGCCTTGTCCGCCGTGCCGATGCCGGCGCTTTGCGAGCCTTATTCACGGCAAACGGCGCTGCACCATCTCGGCAAGCGGCGCGTTGTCATTCTCGCCGGCGGCACCGGCAATCCCTTCTTCACCACCGACACCGGCGCGGCTCTCCGCGGCGCGGAACTGTCCTGCGACGCGATCATGAAGGCCACCCAGGTCGACGGCGTCTATTCGGCCGATCCCAAAAAGGATCCGAACGCGACGCGCTACGAACGCCTGACCCATGACGAGGCGATTGCGAAAAATCTCGCCGTTATGGATACGGCGGCCTTTGCTCTTGCGAGAGAGAACCGTATTCCGATAATCGTGTTTTCCCTCGCGGCCCCGCGCGCCATTTCCTCGGCGCTGTCCGGACAGGGCAGGGCGACCCTCGTCGCGCCATAGGCGACGAGCGAAAAGAACATAAGGCGCGCCGGCGCCGAGCAGGACAGGTGATTCCATGAGCGCTCAATTCGATCTGGCGGAAATCAAGCGTCGCATGCAGGGCGCAATCCAGTCGCTCAAGCACGAGCTGGGCGGCCTGCGCACCGGCCGCGCCTCCGCCGCCTTGCTGGAGCCGGTCGTCGTCGAGGCCTATGGCCAGGCCATGCCGCTCAACCAGGTCGCGACCGTTTCCGTGCCGGAGTCGCGCGCGCTGGCGGTTCAGGTCTGGGACAAGGGCATGGTCGGCGCTGTCGACAAGGCGATCCGCGACGCCAATCTCGGCCTTTCGCCGACCGTCGAGGGGCAGATCCTGCGCATCCGCATTCCGGAGCTGAACGAGCAGCGCCGCAAGGAGCTGGCCAAGATCGCGCATAAATATGCCGAGGAATCCCGCGTCGCCGTGCGCCATGTCCGCCGCGACGGCATGGACATCCTGAAAAAGCTGGTCAAGGACAAGGCGATCAGCGAGGACGATGAGAAGCGTCACGAGACCGAGGTCCAGAAGGCCACCGATTCCGCCATCGGCGAGGTCGACGGCTTGCTGGCGACCAAGGAAAAAGAAATCATGCAGGTCTGAGCGGTCCGGCGTTGTTCGGGCGTCGTTTCGGACGGCGCTTTGTGTTAGAGCATTGGCATGGGAAGCGGTCGGCGGGCGCGACGTCGGCCGGGTATTGGCGGGACGGCGCGCCGCACAGGCAGCGGACGGAGCTTGATGAACGATAAGCAGACGATCGGCGGCGACGCTGACGCGGCCGAGGCGAAAGGGCTGCACGTTGGAATCATCATGGATGGCAACGGCCGCTGGGCCGCGGCGCGGGGCCTGCCGCGCTTCGA
>NZ_JAYSBG010000089.1:0-11238 GCF_041915505.1 Rhodoblastus sp.
AGACAATCGGCGACCAGCGCCTCCAGATTCGGCAGGCGGCCCCAATTGGGGCAATCGACCGCGATTTCAATCGCCAGGCTCGGAACGGTCATGGCGACCAATCCTTGTCGGCGGGCGATCGGGGCGCAACCTTCTCCCGCTCGCGCCGCCCCGCCGCCTCATAGGCGCCGACGATCCGGCGCACCAGATCGTGCCGCACAACATCCTCATCGGTGAAGGTCACATGACCGACGCCCTCGAGCCGCGCCAGAAGGCCGATCGCCTCGCTCAGGCCGGACTTCTGTCCGGGCGGCAAGTCGGTCTGGCTCGGATCGCCCGTCACGATCATGCGCGAGCCTTCGCCAAGGCGGGTGAGAAACATTTTCATCTGCATCGAGGTGGCGTTCTGCGCCTCGTCCAGCAGGACGCAAGCATTGGTCAGCGTGCGCCCGCGCATGAAGGCGAGCGGCGCGACCTCGATCATCCCGGTCTGCATGCCGCGCTCGACCATGCGCGGGTCCATGAAATCCTGCAGGGCGTCATAGATCGGGCGCAGATAGGGGTCGACCTTCTCGCGCATGTCGCCGGGCAGAAAGCCGAGCCGCTCGCCAGCCTCGACCGCTGGTCGCGACAGGATCAGCCGTTCGACCACGCCCTGTTCGAGCAGCGACACCGCATGACCAACCGCGAGCCAGGTCTTGCCGGTGCCGGCGGGGCCGGCCGCGAAGACCAGTTCGAAGCGGCGCAATTCGCGGATATAAAGATCCTGCGCCGCTGTCCTGGCCCTGACAGAGCCCTTTTTGCGCGTGGCGATCTGCTCGAAGGTCGAGCGTGGGCTCTGCGTCTCCTTGGGGAACAGATTGCCCTGCAGGGCGCATTCCTGGATCGCGCCATCGACATCGCCCATGGTCGCCGGCTGGCCCGCCCGCGCCCGATCCCACAGGATTTGCAGCACCCTGCGCGCATGGCCCGCCGCCTCGGCCGGCCCCTTGATCGCGACATGATTGCCATTGGCGTTGAGCGCGACATTCAGCCGGCGCTCGATCCGCGCCAGATTCTGGTCATATTGCCCAAAGACCAGCGAGGCTGTCTTGTTGTCATCGAGCGTCAGCGACAACTCGACCGATCCGTCATCCGCCTTCTGCTCGGGCTTCCCGAACGCGCCGTCGGCCAATGCCATGGTCAGGAAGCCTCCCCGCGCCGGCGATCCGCGCCCTTCGCCGAAACCAGACGGCCAAACAGCGAATTAGTGCTGCATTCAACGATGTCCACCGCCGCGACCGAGCCGATCAGGGACGCCGGACCATCGACCTGCACCGGCTGAAGATAAGGCGACTTGCCCGCGATCTGCCCCGCGTGACGCCCCGGCTTTTCGAACAGGACGTCAATCGTGCGCCCGACCATGGACGCATTGAAGTCGTGGCGCTGGGCTTCGAGAATTTCGGCGAGGCGGGCCAACCGTTCCGATTTCTCCGCTTCCGGGATCTGGTCATCCAGCTCGGCGCCGGGCGTGCCGGGACGCGGTGAATATTTGAAATAGAAGGTCGAGGCGAAGCCGACCTCCCGGGCCAAAGCGAGCGTGGCCTCGAAATCGGCTTCCGTCTCGCCGGGAAAGCCGACGATGAAATCCGACGACAAGGCGATATCGGGCCGCGTCGCGCGAATGCGCTCGATCAGGCGCCGATAATCGGCGGCGCTATGACGGCGGTTCATCGCCGCCAGGATCCGATCCGACCCCGACTGCACCGGCAGATGAAGAAAAGGCATCAGCGCCGGCAATTCGCCATGCGCGCGGATCAGGTCGTCCGCCATGTCGTTCGGATGGCTGGTCATGTAGCGCAGCCGGACGATTCCCTCGACCCGCGCCAGACGCTCGATCAGCCGGGCCAGAGACCAGTCGGCGCCGTCTTCGCCGGCGCCATGGAACCCGTTGACGTTCTGGCCGAGCAAAGTGATTTCACGCACGCCGGCGCGCGCGAGATGCTCGGCCTCGGCGACGATCTTGCGCGCGTCGCGCGAGATTTCCGCGCCGCGCGTATAGGGCACCACGCAGAAGGAGCAGAATTTGTCGCAGCCTTCCTGCACGGTCAGGAAGGCGCTCACGCCGCGCTGGCGGATTTTCTCCGCCGAAGGCTGCGCCAGATGGTCGAATTTGTCCTCGACGGGAAATTCGGTGTCGATCACCGGGCCATGCTCGGCCTGCCGCAGCATTTCCGGCAGGCGATGATAACTCTGCGGACCGACGACGAGATCGACCGCGCGCTGCTTGCGCAGGATTTCCGCCCCCTCGGCCTGGGCCACGCAGCCGGCCACCGCGATCTGCAGCGTCTTGCCCTCGGCCCGGCGCGCCTCTTTCAGCATGCGCAGCTTGCCAAGCTCCGAGAACACCTTGTCGGACGCCTTTTCGCGGATGTGGCAGGTGTTCAGCACTACGAGGTCGGCGTCTTCGGCGTCGCTCGTTTCGGCAAAGCCTTCGGGCGCCAGAACGTCCGCCATGCGCGCGGCGTCATAGACATTCATCTGGCAGCCATAGGACTTGACGAGGAGTTTCTTGCCTCGAGGCTGCGCGCTTTCGGCGTCCCGGCGCGGGAGATCGGAATCAGGCGTCAAAATGGAAAGGGTCCCTCCGGGACGGAACTGGATTTGCTCCACCAATAACCGATTTTCCCGCCGGATATAAGAAATTTTGGGTCACAATCCGAGCCTGGCGCATTGCGCTTCGGCCAGCGCGCGCACCCTCTGTTCCGTTTCCAGAGCCACCGCCTTGCGATCGCTATCGGCCGCGAAAGACAAGGGCGCGCCGAAACTGATGACGCAATCGACCGGCGCGCTTTTCAGCAGCAGCCAGATATGGGGCGCCAGATCGGCGTCGCCGAACCAGGCCAGAGCGCGGCGGCCCCCCGCATCGAGCGTCTTGCCGCGCGCATGGGTGTAAGTGATCGCCGCCGGCTGAACCGTGACGGCGGATATGCCCGGAAACAGCCGAAGAACATCGCGCGCCGCGGCGAAATGCGACGGTTTGAAGCCGAGCACGCCGGCGCCGTCGGTGGAGGTTCCCTCGCCGAACAGCAGGACATCCTCGCCGGCGACCATCTTTTCCGCCATGGCCGCATTGACGCGCGGCACTTCGGTCCGGCTGTCCCGGCGCACGAAAATCGTGTCCTGGACGCGGGCGAAAGCGCCGAGCAGGGGCCAGCCCTCGACCTCGCTCTTCGCCACGAAACAAGGCGTTTCCCGGCTGGCCAGAGCGAGAATGTCGCTCCAGGAGACGTGATTGGCCACGATCATGCGCGGCTTCGGCCCCAGTTCCTCGCCCTCGAACCGGACGCGCAGGCCCAGCAGCGCGCAAATGGTGCGGGCGAAAAAGGGCGGAATGGCGCGCGACAAGGCCCAGCCCCGGCGCCGCGCCAACCGCTGCAGCGGCACGCCGAGCAGATAAAAGCCGCCGAGGGCCAGGATCAGGAGAACAGCGCGGAAATGGGGCATGATCGCCGGTTAGGCGGGAGCGATGACAGAATGATGACGGCGGCGGGATTGCGCGCGGTCATGACAGGAGCCGGCGCATGATGAGGGCGTCGCCGCGCCCGCCGTCCGTCCTCGCATAATAATTCTTGCGCTTCCCTTCCACGGAAAAGCCGAAACGGCGATAGAGCGCGAGGGCGGCGGCATTGCCTTCCTCGACTTCGAGAAAGACTTTGGCGACGCCAAAAGCCGCCAGCCGCGCCAGATGCGCGCCGAGCAGGCGGCCAGCGCAGCCGCCCCGGCGGATGGCCGGATCGACCACCACGGTCAGCACTTCGGCTTCGTCCAAAGCGCGCCGCGACAGGATGAAGCCGGCCACTTCGCCCTTTTCGCCGGCCCCGTCGCCAACGCAGGCGGAATCCGCCAGCAGCGCCTCGAATTCCTCCGCCGGCCACGGATGCGCGAAACTGGTGGCGTGGAGCCTGGCGCAGCCGCCGGCGTCGGCCGGCCGCAGCAGTCGCGGCGCGACGACCGGGCAAGGGGAGCGCCAGAAAAAGGGCGGTTTCATCGTGGGCGGCCTAGAGCAGCGTGCGAAAAAGTGGATACCGGTTTTTTCGAAAAAACGCTGCGAAAACAAAGGAATCTAGAGTCGATTGCGATTCGGCTGAATCGCTATCGACTCTAGGACGCGACGTGGGACAATGACGGCCGGACGCCCGGCTTGACGTCCGGCGCCTTGAGATAAATCGGACGCGCCGGCGCATTGGACGGGTCGGCGGCGAGGCCCAGCCGCGCCACCGCGACAATGTCGGGCGCCGGAGAGGCGTCGACGACCACGACGTCGCCGCCATAGGCCGCCGCCTCCTCGCGCAGCAGGAGCGCGCCTGAACCGGCGACGCGCACGCGGCCGCCGCCGAGCAGGCGGCAGGCGTCGCGCAAGGCGAGGATGCGCGGCGAAGTCAGGATACGGCCGGCCGGCCCATAGGCGGTGAAAAACACATGGCCGTGGCGGGCGTCGATCGCGGCGGCGACGATCCCTTCCGAATCCTCGGCGAGCAAAGGCGCCGCAAAAGCCGCCAGGGTCGACACGCCGACCGCGTCGACGCCGCGCGCCAGCGCAATGCCCCGCGCGGCGGCGACGCCGATGCGAATGCCGGTGAACGAGCCCGGCCCGACCGTGACCGCGACGCGGTCGATGGAGCCGAAACCACCCTCGACCTTGGCCATCAGCTCCGAAACCAGCGGCATCAAGGCCTCGGCATGGCCTTTTTCCATCGCGACCGATTCGCGCGCGACGGGCAGGCGCGCGTCCGAATCCAGCACACAAACGGAAACCGCCGGCAACGCCGTGTCGAGGGCAAGGATGCGCATGGGCCTATGGTTTCACGCGAGGATGAGCTGGCGCCGGCCGTTTCATACCTGTTCGACCGATTTCACGTCAGGCAGGAAGTGGCAGAGCAGGTTCTGGATGCCGCGTTTCAGGGTAGCCGTCGAGGACGGGCAGCCCGAACAGGCGCCCTTCATGTGGAGATAGACCACGCCGTCCTTGAAGCCGCGAAAGACGATGTCGCCGCCGTCGCCGGCCACCGCCGGGCGAACCCGCGTCTCCAGCAAATCCTTGATCTCGTCGACCAGCGCCGCATGTTCGGGCGCGAAAAACTCATGCTCGGCCCCATCCGAAGCCTTGGCGTCGGGCGACAGGAGCGGGCCGCCGGACATGAAATGCTCCATGATGGCGCCGAGAATGGCCGGCTTGAGCTGGGGCCAGTCGCCTGCATTCTTGGTGACCGAGATGAAATCCGGGCCGAGAAAGACGCCGCTGACGCCATCGATCGCGAATAAAGCGCTGGCGAGCGGCGAGGCTTTGGCCTCCTCCGGGCTCGACATGTCGCGCGATCCGTTTTCGAGCACCGGGCCGCCGGGCAGGAATTTCAAGGTGGCGGGGTTGGGCGTCGATTCCGTCTGAATGAACATGCATGCCTCCGAGATCGTCCGGTTCAAGGCCGGAGATGGAACAGAAGGAAGATAATCCTCCGGCGCCGCGATAAAAAGGTCTTTCCCGCCTGCCGCGTCCAGTCTCGCGCGATCAGCGCAGCAGGCCGAGAATATCCTTGACCTGGCCCATGATCGGCCCCGCGATCTCGCGCGCGCGCTGCGCGCCGTCGCGCAGCACCGAATCGATATAGGCCGGATCACCTTCGAGCCGACGCATTTCCGCGCCGATCGGGCCAAGCTTGGCGACCGCGAGATCGACCAAAGCCTGTTTGAAGGCCGAAAATTGCGCCCCCCCAAATTGCCGCAGCACCGCCTCGGCGGGCGTATCGCTCAAAGCCGCGTAGATGCCGACCAGATTTTCGGCCTCGGGACGGCCGGCCAGCCCGTCCTTGTCGGTCGGCAGCGGCTCCGGGTCCGTCTTGGCCTTGCGCACCTTCTGGGCGATGGTGTCGGCGTCGTCGGACAGATTGATGCGCGAATATTCGGACGGGTCCGATTTCGACATTTTCTTCGACCCGTCGCGCAGGCTCATCACGCGGGCCGCCGGCCCCTGGATCAGCGGCTCCGGCAGCGGGAAGAAGCCCTCGGGATGGCCATTGGCGGCGATGGATTCGGCGAAATCATTGTTGAATTTCTGGGCGATGTCGCGCGTCAGCTCGACATGCTGCTTCTGGTCCTCGCCGACCGGCACATGGGTGGCGCGATAGAGCAGAATGTCCGCCGCCATCAGGGTCGGATAGGCGAACAGGCCGATCGAGACATTCTCGCGGTCCTTGCCGGCCTTTTCCTTGAACTGGGTCATGCGATTGAGCCAGCCCATGCGCGCCACGCAATTGAACACCCAGGCTAGCTCCGCATGTTCCGCAACCTGGCTCTGGTTGAAAATGATGTTTTTGGCCGGATCGACCCCGGAGGCGATATAAGCGGCGGCGATCCGGCGGATCGCGTCCCTCAGCTCCTTCGGGTCCTGCGGCACGGTGATCGCATGCAGGTCGACCACGCAGAACAGGCATTCATGCGTCTTCTGCAAGGCGACGAATTTGACGATGGCGCCGAGATAATTGCCAAGGTGAAGATTTCCGGTCGGTTGAATGCCGGAAAAAACGCGTTCGGGGAAGGTGGTCATCGACGTCCGGGCGAAAGGAATGAATTCGCCGTCTTATGGCGTCGCCGCCCCGGTCTGGCAAGGGCGAGGCCGGAAATCGCCGGATCGGCGGCGCGTCCGCAGGCGGCGGTCAATTGGCGAAGCCGCCCACCATGCGGATCGAACGGCCGTCCGACGCCAGGATGACCGACTCGCCTGTCGTTTCGGCCCGCTCGCGCTCGACGCGCCCGGCTTTCGCGCGGGAAGCGCCCGAAACGACCGGCTTTTCCGCCCGTTCGAGATCGGCGAGGCGCGTGGACAGGGACTGGCTGACGGCGGCGTCGCGGATCGCGACGAATTTCCCGTCCCCGCCGCCATTCGGATCGAAAACCAGGACGCCTTCCTTTGTCATCACAGCGTCGCCGGATCGCAGCGTCGCGTCATTGTGAAGCAGATAGGCGACCGCCTCTCCGGTCGGCCCGGTTTGGAAGCGGTGCGAAAATTCGGCGCTTTTCAGATATTTCGTGGTCTCGTCCTCAACCGCCGGACGCGGGGCGACGTGAACATAATTTCGATGTGCAGGCGCCGCCGCGCGCCGGACGGGCTCGGAGCTTTTCCCGCCAAAACCGCCGAACAGAAAGTCGAAAATATTTTCGGCGCTGGCGTCGCTGGCGATGAACGAGCCCGACAATAGAGCGAAAGCGAACACCGCGTAGCTGTTTAGTCCCGGCATCTGATGGATCGGATCGAACTTGAATCGGTGCGGCTCTTTTGTCCAGCATTTGCAGATGAACTCATAAGGCGTGAGGCCTTTAAGGGTCTTGAGCCGGCGAGCGAAATTATAGGCGGTGACGAAGTCGGCGAGGTGCGCTCGCAACTGATCGTGGGTCTCGTAGAAATATCGTTTGACGGTTGCGTCCTTGATTGTGCGGTTCATTCGCTCGACCTGGCCGTTGGTCCACGGATGCTTCGGTTTGGTCAGCCGGTGGTCGATGTCATTTCGCGCGCAGGCGAGTTCGAAGGCATGCGCGCGAAAGGGCTGCCGCGAAGCGATCATCTGTTTGATCTCGGCGGGGGACCAGGTGTCGCCGGCCGGATCGGTGAAGTGCAGGCCGTTATCGGTCAGGACCGTGTGGATTCTGTATGGAACGGCTTTGACGAGCGCATGCAGGAAATCAGCTGCGATGCGCGTGGTGGCCCGCTCATGCAATTCGACGAACGCGAATTTCGACGTCCTGTCGATCGCCACGAACAGATAGAGCCTGCCCTCGGCGGTGCGAACCTCGGCGATGTCGATATGGAAATAGCCGATCGGATAGGCTTTGAACTTCCGTTTGGCGGCGACCTCGTCGCCGATCTTGGGCAGTTGTGAAATGCCATGGCGCTGAAGGCAGCGATGGAGCGACGAGCGCGTCAGATGCGGGATCGTCGCCTGCAGGGCGTACAGGCAGTCATCCAGCGGCAGCAAAGTATGCCGGCGGAACGCGACGACAATCGCCTCTTCTTCGACCGACAGGACCGTCGACCTTGGCTCTTTCGGACCTGTCTTCTGATCCTTGACCGTCGACCGGCGTTTCCATTTGGCGACAGTCTTCTGGTTGATCCCGTGCCGCTGGGCGAGCGCTCTCAAGCTCTCTTGACTATGCTGTATCGCTCGACGGATCGCCACCGTCGTTCTGGCGCTCCCATGAAGAACCTGGCCCATAGCGCATCCCTCCAGCCGCAGGAGAAAATTGCACCATCAAAGCCTGGGATCAAACACGTAGCGCGTCCGTTTCATAGCGAGCCCTCACCCCTGTTCCGGAACGCGAAGGCGCCCGACGCGACAAAAAAGGCCGCGGCTTGGCGGCCGCGCCGTTCAGTAACATGCGCTCCTAAATCATTCGTCGCGGATTTATGGCGCCTTTTTCCAATTTCCGGCCAGACACGAATGAGTGAGCGCGGTCAGAGGATGAACCGGCTCAGATCGACATTGCGGGCGAGATCGCCTACGCGCGCCTCGACATAGGCGCCGTCGACGGTGACGGCCCCTCCGGAATTGTCGCCGGCCGTGAAGCTGACGTCGTCGAGCACGCGCTCCATCACTGTCTGCAGCCGCCGCGCGCCGATATTCTCGACGCTCGCATTGACCTGAACCGCGATTTTCGCAAGCGCGTCGATGGCGTCGTCGGTGAAGTCGAGCGTCACGCCCTCCGTCGCCAGCAAGGCGCGATACTGCTTGACGAGGCTCGCTTCCGGCTGGGTGAGGATGCGCCGGAAATCCTCCTCGTCGAGCGAGGACAATTCGACCCGGATCGGCAGGCGGCCCTGCAATTCCGGCAGGAGGTCGGAGGGTTTCGCCACATGGAAGGCGCCCGAGGCGATGAACAGAATATGGTCGGTCTTGACCGCGCCATGCTTGGTCGCGACCGTCGTGCCCTCGATCAGGGGCAGCAGATCGCGCTGCACGCCTTCGCGGGAGACGTCGCCGCTGCGGCCGTCGCGCGCGCAGATCTTGTCGATTTCATCGAGGAAGACGATGCCGTTGTTCTCGACCTCGCGGATCGCCAGCCGGACGATCTCGTCCTGGTCGAGCAATTTCTCGCTTTCTTCCGCCAGCAGCGGCGCATAGGCGTCCTTGACCAGCAAGCGCTGCTGTTTCGGGCGCGCGCCCTTGCCGAAAATATCGCCGAGCGAAATGGCGCCAATCGAGGCGCCGGGCATGTTCGGCAATTCGAACATGGGAAGCTGCTGCCCCGAGGACGAGGCGATCTCGACATCGATTTCCTTGTCCTCCAGCTCGCCCGCCCGCAATTTGCGCCGGAAGGCGTCGCGGGTCGCCGCGCTGGCGTTCGCCCCGACCAGAGCGGTGACGATGCGCTCCTCCGCCGCGAGCTGGGCGCGCGCCTCGACATCCTTGCGCTTGGCTTCCTTGACCAGCGCAATGCCGATTTCGATCAGGTCGCGCACGATCTGCTCGACGTCGCGGCCGACATAGCCGACTTCGGTGAATTTGGTCGCCTCGACCTTGAGGAAGGGCGCATTGGCGAGACGCGCGAGACGCCGCGCGATCTCGGTCTTGCCGCAGCCGGTCGGGCCGATCATCAGGATATTCTTGGGCAGAACCTCCTCCCGCATCACGCCTTCCAGCCGCAGCCGCCGCCAGCGATTGCGCAGGGCGATGGCCACGGCGCGCTTGGCCTCGTTCTGGCCGATGATGAAGCGGTCGAGTTCGGAGACGATTTCACGGGGGGAGAGGTCGGTCATGAATCAGGCTCGAAAGAGGGCCAAAGGGCGATCCAATCGCTCGTTCAAAGCGAATCCACGCTTTCGACGACGATGTTCGAATTGGTGTAGACGCAAATATCCGCCGCGATCTGCAAGGCGCGCCGCGCAATGGCCTCGGCGTCGAGGCCGGTGTCGATGAGCGCGCGGCCGGCGGCCAAAGCGTAATTGCCGCCGGAGCCGATGCCCATGACCACGCCATCCGTCGACGGCTCCGGCTCCAGAACGTCGCCATTGCCGGTCAGGACCAGAGCCGCGCTCTTGTCGGCGACCAGCATCATGGCCTCGAGACGGCGCAGATAGCGATCCGTGCGCCAGTCCTTCGCCAATTCCACGCAGGCGCGCAAAAGCTGGCCGGGATATTGGTCGAGCTTGGCTTCCAGCCGCTCGCACAAGGTGAAGGCGTCGGCCGTCGCCCCGGCGAAGCCGACGACGACTTGGCCCTTGCCGAGGCGCCGCACCTTGCGCGCATTGCCCTTGATGATGGTCTGGCCGAGGCTGACCTGGCCGTCGCCCGCGATCACGGTCTTGCCGCCCTTCTTCACCAGAATGATGGTGGTGGCGTGCATGGAGGGCGGCGAGGGCTGGTCGGTCATATGGCGTCTCGCAGTCTGTTACGGTCACGCATTCTCGTCAGCGCATCTATTGCGCCCTCCGCGTCGTTGCAAGCCCCGTCGCGAGAGAGTGGCGCGCGGCGAAGCGTTTTGCTATGAGGCCGTGCGGCTGTGACTAGAATTTGTGCCCAGCGCGGGCGAAGGCGCGTTGAAAAACGCGACGCGCCCAATATCCTAGCAGAATTGCGCTCGGCTCCGCCGCGCCGCTCCGCGCGGCCTCGGGCCGGCAAGGAAAAGAAAATGACGCGCCAAGCCGAGATCAAGCGCACGACGAAGGAAACCGATATTTCCGTGAAACTTGCCATCGACGGCTCCGGCCTCAGCAGGATTTCGACGGGCGTCGGCTTTTTCGACCATATGCTGGACCAGCTCGCGCGCCATTCGCTGATGGACATCGACATCACCGCCAAGGGCGATCTCCACATCGACCAGCACCACACCGTCGAGGATGTCGGCATCGCGCTCGGACAGGCCTTGCGGCAGGCCGCAGGCGATCTGCGCGGCATCGTCCGCTATGCCGACGTTCATCTGCCGATGGACGAAACCCTGACCCGCGTCGCCATCGACGTCTCCGGGCGGCCGTTCTTAGTGTTCCGCACCCAGATCCCGCAGGCGAAGCTCGGCGAATTCGACACCGAACTGGTCCGCGAGTTCTTCCAGGCTTTCGCCCAGCACGCCGCGATCGCGCTGCATATCGAGACGCTTTACGGCGTGAACAGCCATCATATTGTCGAGACCTGTTTCAAGGGGGTCGCCCGAGCGCTCGGGGCGGCGCTGGCGATCGATCCGCGCCAGAAAGACCGCATCCCCTCGACCAAGGGAGCGCTCTGAACCGGCGCG
>NZ_JAYSBG010000090.1:0-11233 GCF_041915505.1 Rhodoblastus sp.
AGAGCAAAGGCGCGAGCGCGGCGTCTTCGCCCGTCTCGCCCAGCGGAAAGGCGAAGCGCGCGTCGGCGATGGTCATGTCAGCATAGCCGCCGTCGCGGGAATAGCCGGTGAATTCGGGATTGTCGCAGAGATTTTCATGGCCGCTGACGCAGGGGCCGCAGGCCTGGCAGGTATGGCCGAGCCAGGGCACGCCGACGCGCTCGCCGATCTCGAAACCGCTGACGCCGGGGCCGATCAGGTCGACGCGGCCGACGATTTCATGACCGGGAATGATCGGGACGCGCGGATGCGGCAATTCGCCGTCGACCACATGAAGGTCGGTGCGGCAGACGCCGCAGGCGGAAATTTTCAGCCGGATTTCGCCGGGGCCGGGGAGGGGATCGGGCCGCTCGGTCCATTCCAGTGGCGCGCCGATTTTATTGAGTACCATGGCGTGCATGAGGCGGCCTCCCGATGCGGCGCAGTTTCGATCGCGCACCCAAGGAAAGTCAATGCGGTTACGAAGGCTTGGACGAAACGGGTTGACTTAACCGTTGCAACAGCACATCCTTAACCTGCCTCTGGATAGAGGCTGAAAAGAAACCTGGATTGGTTTCGGTTGTTGACTTCGCTGGAAAGCGGAGGGGCTCGCCGGTCCTTTTTACGGTGTAGGCTTGTGCGCCAATGGTGCACTCGAATGGCCGAAGCCAGTCTTTCGTCATGAAGGACTGGATAAATGGAAGATTCACCAAAATTAATTATTCGCTTCGCCTTGGTGGCTGAGCAGCCGAACGTTCGCGACGAGGGGCGGCTGACTGGCGCCGGGTTCGCGGAATCGATCGCCGGCATCAAACGCTACACCGGCTTTGTTCGCGGCCGGGATCTGTACCCTCTGTTTGATCACCTTTCACTTGAGGCAAATCCCCGGGCGGCGAAGACCGGACCGGTCACCGACGCAATCCTTGAGTCTCTGGAGATGACCCCCCATTTGTTTCCTTTTAAGTCGAAGGGTATCTTGCTCGGCACGTCCACCTTTGAGGCTCTCCAACGCAATCGTTTTGAACTGCGATTTGAAGATCCGGCATCGGAGGGGGTCCTCGATGGAGGGCATAACATGCTTGCCATCGGGCTCTTTATGCTGGCCGAAGTCGTCGGCGAGAAGCAGTTGGCGAGGGCTACGTTGTGGGACGAGATGAAAGAGTTGTGGGAGGAGCATCGCAAGGAACTGGAAGCTGTCAGAGAAAAGTTTGACTTCTTGGTTCCTGTCGAATTGCTCGTCCCTTCAGACCCGGAGGACGAGCGTTCCGTGCAACAGTTCGAGATGTCGGTATTGGATATCTGCGCTGCCCGAAACAACAACGCTCAGCTCACGCAGGAAGCTAAATCCAACAAGCTCGGCTTTTACGACGAAATTCGCCAGCGGTTGGACCCGGCGATCGCATGCCGTGTTGAGTGGAAGAGTAACGAATGGGAGAGCGGCGAAGGTCGTCCAATAAAGGTCCGCGATCTTCTCGCACTTGCTTGGATTCCGCTCAATCGGGCCAATGAGGCAGGTTTGCTGCCCTCTAACATCTCCGTCACGCCGCAAAACATTTATCGCAATAAGGGCGAGTGCTCGAAGCAGTTCGACAAGCTCATGTTGGACCGGCAAGTCTCGGAGCCACGAGATGGGCCGGTTCATGAACTGATCAACGAGAGGGTTGCAAGTTGCTTCGACATTTTAGCAGACTTGCCGAAGCTTTACGATAAGATCTACGCGGAGTTCCCTGAAGCATATAACTCGAACGGCTTCCGGTTCGGCGCGAACTCGATCGTCAAGATCTATGATCCCATTCGACGGGCGGTAGCGAAGGATAAGACGGATTACGTCGCGATTCAGCCGCACACACCGTTTACCGACCGGCCCGTTACTTATCGTTATCCCGACGGTCTGATTATGCCGCTGGTGTACGGGTTGAAGGGGTTGATGGAAATCGAAAATGACAGGGTAGTTTGGGCGGCGGATCCAGAGAATTTCCTAAACGCGTACCTTGCCGATATCGCCGGCGCTTATCGTCTGGTGCTCGATATGGCGCGCTTTGACCCGCAGAAGCTTTCCAAGAACCAAGCAAGCCACGAATTTGCGGTGAGCGAGTTCGAGAAGGCGCTGCTCAAGCACCGTGCGAAGCAGTCGTCGCTGGGCGGAGCCACTACTACTGCGAACAAGACAGATCAACCTCGACTTATTTGAATTGGTCTTCTTTCTGACAATTGAATGGCCCTCTCAGCGAGGGCCATTTTTCGACTTGCTGTGTAACACGCTCGGCCGGCCAAACTCACGCCACCACGCCGTTGTTGATTGAAAGAACTTAGCTCAGCGTCCACGCGAAAACCGCCACTGAAGCGACGCCCAGCGCCAGCAGGCCCCATTCGAGCTGGCCCCAGAAGGTGACGATCTCCCGCGCGTCAGCGTCGGGCCGCGTGGTGGAAGCCGCCAGCAGGCGATTGTTCAGCGGCACGATGACGAAATAGGTATAGGGCCAGCTCGCCAGAACCAGCAGCGAGCCGATCAGCCAGCGTATGTCGGAGCCGTGGCTGAAGGCCGCGAGACCGGCGAGCGCCGTCGCCACCGCGAGGCCGCCGAGCAGCGCGAAACCGCGCCGGTCGCTCGGCGCCCATTCGCGAATCATCGCCGCATCATCCAGCGCAAGGCGGGCCGGCTGCTCGACGAGAACCAGATAAAGCGCCGCGCCGGCGAAAGCCGAGGCGAAAATGAGAGCGAGCAGACCAGAGAGCATGAAAAACGTCCGATTTGGGCGCGAGCCGCGCTTTTCTTGCGTCATAGCTCTTTTGTCCGGCCATCGGAAGCCCTTTCGCGCCGGCGCCCTCCCGCTGGCGTCGGCGTTTATCATTCGTTAAGCCTAATGCTGGCATGATCCCTGCTTAGACATTCGTCGAACAGCGGTCGCGCCAAGCGGCCCGGCCCGGCGACGGGCCAAGCGACAAGGCGGGAAACGTATCGAGGGGTAAGTCGGGTTGGCGACAACCTGACAGGCATGTTCAACGCGTTTCACTGGAGACGACTAATGCCGATGACCCGCTGCGCTTATTGCCAATTGCCGACGCGCATTCATTTCGCTTGGTGCCAGGAAAGCGGCGTCAAGGGCGAAATGCCGCCGGAGGCTTTGCGCCCGGGCAGCATCGTCGCCGACACGCGCGAACTGCCGTGGTCCAAGCCGGTGCGAGTCGCGAAAATCCGACGTTGATAGCGGCTGGACGTGGCGGCTCGTCTCGGGCCGCTCGTCTCCTGCTCGTTCATTCCGCCCGGGATTGCACAGGCGCGCCGCCGCGAGAGGCTTCGCAGCGGCGCTGGAGCCACAGCAGCAGAAACCCGAACAGCGGGATGAAAATATCCATGTAGAAAATGACGCCCGCGTTGCCCGGCGCGAAATTATGCGTCGTGGCCATTTGATAGACATGGCCCGCCGCGGCGCCGAGCGTGAACAGGCCGGCGCCGACGATCGCGGCGAGGCGGAGGTCGAAGCTTCGGAACGCCGCGAGAAAGCCGACGACGGAAAAGCCCAGGCTCGCGGTCGCCACTTCGAACTGGAACGGGCTGTCGGCCCAGCCGATGAAAGCCGCCGCCATCCGTCCGAAAAAGGCGTGCATCACGAAATTGTAGAAAAACGCGACGCCGATAACCCAAAACACGTGCCACGCGAGCAGTTTCTCCACGACGAGCGCCGACCCGACCGGCCTTGCGGCCCGCGCGATTGCGATGGCGGAAAACAGCAGCCCGACAAGCAGGAAGGTCAGCGGAAAATTCGATAGAGCTGAGGCGATCGCAGCCTTGATGAAACCGGCCAAAGGCGTCCCCCCGATCATTTCGCGCGGCGCCGCGCTCGTCCGATAATCCCGTCGCAGCGCATTGGACAGGATCGGACCGGCGCTGGCAATGGCGTCGCTGGCGAAATGCGGCAAGCGTCGCCGTTGCAAAGCGCGCGGTTTCGGTCCAGTAGTGGCGGCCCCTGTCTTTCCCCAAACGGCCGGAAACCGAAATGAAACGCGCTTTGCCCGTCACCCGCGAAGAGAACTTTCCCGATTGGTATCAGGCCGTCGTCGATCAGGCCGATCTCGCGGAAACCTCGCCGGTGCGCGGCTGCATGATCGTCAAGCCGTGGGGCTGGGGCATTTGGGAGCTGGTGCAGGCTGCGCTCGACAAGCGCATCAAGGAAACCGGCCACGAGAATTGCTATTTTCCGCTGTTCATCCCGATGAGCTTCATCGCGCAGGAGGCGAGCCATGTCGAAGGCTTCGCCAAGGAAATGGCGGTCGTCACCCATCATCGCCTCAAGGCGCAGGACGGCAAGCTGGTGGTCGATCCGTCCTCGCAGCTCGAAGAGCCGCTGGTGGTGCGCCCGACCTCCGAGACGATCATCGGCGACGCCTTCCGCCGCTGGGTCGCCTCCTATCGCGACCTGCCGATCCTGATCAACCAATGGGCCAATGTGGTGCGCTGGGAAATGCGCACCCGCATGTTTTTGCGCACGACGGAATTCCTCTGGCAGGAGGGCCATACCGCCCACGCCACCAAAGAGGACGCGTTGGAAGAAACGCTGAAAATGCTGGAAGTCTATCGCGAGCTGGCGGAGGACATTCTGGCCATGCCGGTGGTCGTCGGCGAGAAGCCCGAGAACGAGCGTTTTCCGGGCGCCGATTCGACCTTTTCCATTGAAGCGATGATGCAGGACGGCAAGGCGCTGCAGGCCGGCACCTCGCATTATCTCGGAACCAATTTCGCCCAGGCCCAGAATATCCGCTACCAGTCGGCGACCGGCGAACTGGACTATTGCCACACCACCTCCTGGGGCGTGTCCACGCGCCTGATCGGCGGCGTCATCATGACCCATGGCGATGACGATGGGTTGCGCCTGCCGCCGCGCATCGCCCCGAAACAGGTGGTGATCGTGCCTATGCTGCGCGAAAAGCCGGAAGACGCCGAACTGCTGGCCTATTGCGAAAAGTTGAAGGTGGAGCTCGATGGCGTGGTCGCCTTCGGTCAGCCTTTGCGGGCCCATCTCGACAAGAAGCCGATCCGTTCCGCCAACAAGCGCTGGGACTGGCTGCGGCGCGGCGCGCCGATCCTGCTTGAAGTCGGCCCGCGCGACATGGCCGGCGACAATGTGACCCTGATCCGCCGCGACAAATTGCGTGACGGCGACAAGGTGATCTCGCAGGCTTTTTCGCGCGCGGATTTTCTCGGCCAGGCGCCGGCGCTGCTGGCGGAGATCCAGGCCAATCTGTTCGCCGAGGCCAAGGCGCGGCTCGACGCCAATATCCGCTCGGACCTCAAGGATTTTGACGCCATCGCGGCCTATTTCGGCGCGGCTTCAGAGGATGACGACGCCAAGGCCGGCTTCAAGGGCTGGGTGCGCGCGCCCTGGGCGCGGCCGACCGGCGCCGAGCTTGAGGCGGTCGAAGCGCGCCTCAAGGCGCTCAAGCTCACCTTGCGCAATGTTCCCGTCGGGCAGACAAGCGTTTCGGGCGCCTGCGTCTTCACCGGCCGCCCGGCGGTCGAAGAGATCATCATCGCGCGCGCCTATTGAGGCGCGAGCGGAGCAGCCCTAAAGACCGGGCGCATGCGGATGATGGACCGCCCAGAGTTCGGTGGCGCTCGCGAGCGCGATCAGCAGGCCGAGGACATTATGAGCTGCGACCGCGCGGGCGACGTCGCCGAAGCCGAGGACAAAGGGCGCGACGATCACCGCCAGTCCGACGAGCAGATTGACCCATTCCTCCCATTCGACGAATTTGAGGATCTCGGCGAAGGACATCATCATGACGATCAATCCGCCGAGCCAGGCGGCGCGGGTCGCCATTTCGTGGTCGGAATAGCCCAAAGCCCAGGGCGAGACGATCAGCAGCACGCCAAGGCCGAAGCTGGCGTAATCCTGAAAACGCGGTTCCGTTGTTTTGACGCGAGCGAGGCCCGCCATGACGGCCTCCCGATTCATGCGCCGGCGCCGCGCCGACGCTTCGAGTCTCGTTCGATATAAGGCGCTATCCACACCTTTCAAGCGCGTCTTCCGAGCGGGGCGAACGCGCCGCGTCGCGGCGGTTTACAGGCGTGCGGGCCGGGCTAAATTGATAGCCAAGGCAAGGCGATTCCCGCACCCCGCCAGCGATCGCGCCGGGGCGGGAGGCAATTGTCCTGGATCATTTGCATCCTGCGCGGACTTAACATATTGAAACGCGCAACGGAACGCTCGTCATAAAATCTTCATCTAACTGTCATTTTTCTGTGGGGGCGCTCATGCTCGGCTGGCTTCAGGCCCTGACTCCAAGAGAGGACGCGTTTTTCGCCATGTTCGAGCGCCATGCCCGGTTTGCGCTGAAATGCGCCCGGATTCCCCGCACGCCGCGCGTCGTCGGCTCGGGGGCGCTGTCGCCATGAGTGGGAAGCCGCGCAAGATCCAGAAAAAGGCGAAAAAGGCCGCGAAGGTCGCGCCGGAGGCTTTGGAGCCGATGGTGCGCCAGCAATTCGCGGCCTTGCCGTGGCGCATGATGAATGGCGCGCTGGAGATCATGCTGGTTTCCTCGCGCGACACGCGGCGCTGGATCATCCCCAAGGGCTGGCCCATGGCCGGGCGCAGCCCCGCGGCGGCGGCGGCGATCGAGGCGATGGAGGAGGCCGGGTTGCTCGGCGTCATGTCGGAAGAGCCGGTCGGCTATTTTCACTACGCCAAAAGGCTGTCGAGCCGGACGGATCATTGCCGGGTCGAGGTTTTTTCCCTGCGCGTCGTGCGGCAGCGCGATCACTGGCCGGAAAAGCATGAGCGCGCGACACAATGGTTTTCGATCGAGGAGGCCATCGCCTCCGTCTCGGACCCCGAGCTGGCCGATCTGATCGCCGCCTTCGCGCGCGACGCGGACGGCCTGTCCGCTCCCTGACGCTGCTTGGCGGACGCCTAAAGGCCCGCGCGAAGCGCCCGGGCCAGCGCCATCAGCGGGAAATAATGACAATAAAGGCCGTAGCGCAGCATGAAGGCGCGTGACAGCTCCGGCCCCTGTCGCAGGCGCTCCGCCAGCAGCGGATCGTCGAGCCGGATGGTCTGGCCGACGCCATAGCCCGGAAAGCCCGTGCCGGTAAATTCCCGCTCGGGCCAGGTCCCCTCGCTCTGGCGTTCGACCAGGAACTGGCAGCCGCGCGCGATTGCGTCGCGATCCTGTGGGCGGTTGACGGCGAGCAGGCCCATCAGCGCCCAGGCGGTCTGCGAGGCGGTCTCGGTCCCGCGTCCGGCCATATCCGCCTGCATGTAGGAGGCGCAACTTTCGCCCCAACCGCCGTTGTCCTGCTGGCGCGATTTCAGCCAGTCGCAGGCGCGGCCGATATAGCTCTGGCTCATGTCCTCGCCAATCGCCGCCAGCGCCGGCAGGACGGCGCCGGTCCCGTAAATATAATTCACGCCCCAACGGCCGAACCAGGAGCCGTCGGCCTCCTGCTGCGCCCTGAGAAAAGCCAAAGCGCGGGCCATGGCCGGATGGGATGCGGGAAGGCCGAGCTTGCCGAAAGCCTCGACAATATGGGCGGTGACGTCGACCGAGGGCGGATCGAGCGCCTCGCCGAAATCGCAGAACGGGATTTTGGTCAGAAGCTGGTTGGTGTTGTCCTTGTCGAAGGCGCCCCAGCCGCCGCTCGCGCTCTGCATGGCGACCAGCCAGTCGACGCCGCGCCGGATGGCCTCGTCGATGCCCTTCGCGCGCCATTTCGGATCCTTGCGGAAGGGCGCGAGCGCGATCAGCGCGACGGCGGTGTCGTCGGTGTCGGGATAGGCGTTATTGGCATATTCGAAGGCCCAGCCGCCCGGCTGGACCTGCGGCAGCTTGACCGACCAGTCGCCGCGAACCAGCACCTGCCGCTTCAGCACCCAGTCCACGGCCCTCTCGACCGCCTCGGACTGTTCCTCCAGCGCCCCGGAATCGTCGAAGGCGAGCAGAACCAGGATGGTGTCCCAGACCGGGCTGTTGGTGGCCTGGATGAAGGTCGCGTCGCCGATATCGACCCGCCAGCCCGGATCGTTCAGGCAGTCCAGCCCCTTGGCCATCACCGGATGGTCAAGCGCATAGCCTTCCACATGCAAAGCCATCAGGCTGTAGATCCAGGGCGGCTGGATGCCGCCCCAGCCGCCGTCATAATCCTGATGGCGGATGATCCATTCCACCACATGGCGGGCCGCCGCGCCGCGCCACAGGGTCAGGCCATTGCGGCGCCCGAATTCCTGCAAGGCGTGCAGAACCTTGTCGGTCTTGCGGAAGAAAATGTCCCAGCCGCCGGCATTGGCCTTTTCCGGCAGGTCATAGTCGAAAGCGGCGCGGCCGCCCGGGAACAAAGCGTCGAGGCGGCGCTCCGGCGGCAGCGGCCGGCTCGGGCGGCGCGCGGAGAGCAAGGCGATCGGCATCAAGGTCGCCCGCGCCCATTGCGCGAAATGATAGATGTTGAAGGGGAACCACAGCGGCAGCCAAATCACTTCCGGCGGCAGGTTGGGGGTCTTTTCCCACGGCCATTCGCCGATCAGGGCCAGCCAATAGCGCGTGAAGACGCGGATATTGCGCAATCCGCCCTTGGCCTCGATCCATTTCTGCGCCTTGACCAGAGCCGGATGGTCGGCGGCATAGCCCGAGACGCGCAGGGCGGCATAGGCCTCGACGGTGGTGTTGATGTCGCCATTGGGCGCGTTGAAATAGATTTCCCAGGCGCCGTCTGCGCGCTGGGTGTCGAGGAGGGATTGGGCGAGGCGCGGGTTGAGCGGGTGGTCGTCAAGCCCAAGGAACCACAGGCACAGCCGCCATTGCGCCTCCATGCAGCCATTGGATTCGGCGCGGCCGACCCAATGGCCGTCCGGCTTCTGCCGCGTGATCAGCCAGTCGGCGGCCGACTGGACGGCGGAGCGCAGGGCGGCGGCGAAATTATCGGCGGGTTTTGGTTCTATATCGCTGATCGTCACGCGTCTTTCCTCGGCGCAAGCTCTTGGCCGTTTCTAAGGTCGCCTGCAAGCAAAGGAAAGTCCGCTTGTCGATTCGCTCATGGACGCGCCCCGGACAAAGATGTAGGAAAGCCGAAATCCTGCGGGGGTATCCCTTCTCCCCTTGCGGGAGAAGGTGGCTCGCCGGAGGCGAGACGGATGAGGGGCGCCCGTTGCCGAAATGCCCCCTCATCCGGCGCTGACGCGCCACCTTCTCCCGCAAGGGGAGAAGGGAAGAGCCCTGCTCGACACTTTCAGGTCAGACGAGAGAAACATGCCTCCGTATCGCTCACGCACCTCCACCCACGGCCGTAACATGGCGGGCGCGCGCGGCCTGTGGCGCGCCACCGGCATGAAGGACGGCGATTTCGGCAAGCCGATCATCGCCGTGGTCAATTCCTTCACCCAATTCGTGCCCGGCCATGTCCATCTCAAGGATCTCGGCCAGCTCGTCGCGCGCGAGATCGAGGCGGCCGGCGGCGTCGCCAAGGAATTCAACACCATCGCGGTCGATGACGGCATCGCCATGGGCCATTCCGGCATGCTGTACAGCCTGCCGTCGCGCGAGATCATCGCCGACAGCGTGGAATATATGGCCAACGCCCATTGCGCCGACGCTCTGGTCTGCATTTCGAACTGCGACAAGATCACCCCCGGCATGCTGATGGCCGCGCTGCGGCTCAACATTCCGGCCGTGTTCGTGTCCGGCGGCCCGATGGAGGCCGGCAAGGTCGTGATTGGCGGCAAGACCAAGGCGGTCGACCTGATCGACGCCATGGTGGCGGCGGCCGACGCGAAGAACAGCGACGAGGACGTCGCCGCCATGGAGCGTTCGGCCTGCCCGACCTGCGGCTCCTGCTCGGGCATGTTCACCGCCAATTCCATGAACTGCCTGACGGAGGCGCTTGGCCTGTCGCTGCCGGGCAATGGCACCATTGTCGCCACCCATGCCGACCGCGAGGATCTGTTCCTGCGCGCGGGCCGCACGGCCGTCGACCTGTGCCGGCGCTATTACGAGCAGGACGACGCGACCGTCCTGCCGCGCAATGTCGCGACGTTCAAGGCGTTCGAGAATGCCATGACGCTCGATATCGCCATGGGCGGCTCGACCAATACCGTGCTGCACCTGCTCGCGGCGGCCTATGAGGGCGGCGTCGATTTCAAGATGTCGGATATCGACCGTCTGTCGCGCCGGGTCCCGGTTCTGTGCAAGGTCGCGCCTTCGGTGCCGGACGTCCATATCGAGGACGTGCATCGCGCCGGCGGCATTTTCGGCATTCTCGGCGAGTTGGATCGCGCCGGCCTGCTCAACCGCGACGTCCATTCCGTGCACAGCCCGAGCCTCGAAGCGGCTCTGGCGAAATGGGACGTGAAGCGCAATGCGTCGCCGGAGCTGAACAAGTTCTTCCGCGCCTCGCCCGGCGGCGTGCCGACCCAGGTCGCCTTCAGCCAGTCGCGCCGCTACGACGCCCTCGACGACGATCGCGCCAAAGGCGTGATCCGTTCGGCCGAACACGCCTTCTCCAAGGACGGCGGCCTTGCGGTGCTGTTCGGCAATCTGGCCGAGGAGGGCGCCATCGTGAAAACGGCGGGCGTCGACGAGAGCAATCTCAAATTCTCCGGCCCGGCGATCGTGTTCGAGAGCCAGGACACGGCGGTGCAGGGCATTCTCACCGGCCAGGTCAAGGCCGGCGACGTGGTGGTGATCCGCTATGAGGGACCGCGCGGCGGGCCGGGCATGCAGGAAATGCTCTATCCGACCTCCTATCTCAAGAGCATGGGCCTCGGCAAAGCCTGCGCGCTCATCACCGACGGGCGTTTTTCCGGGGGCACCTCGGGCCTGTCCATCGGCCATGTCTCGCCGGAAGCGGAGGAGGGCGGCCTGATCGGCCTGGTCGAAACCGGCGACCGGATCGAAATCGACATTCCGGCCCGCGTGCTGCGGCTCGATGTCGCCGAGGACGCGCTGGCGCGCCGCCGCGCCGCCATGGAGGCCAAGGGCAAGGACGCCTGGAAGCCGGAAGGCCGCGACCGCCCGCTGACCACCGCTTTGCGCGCCTATGCCGCCCTGACCACCAGCGCGGCCAAGGGGGCGGTTCGGGTCGTGCCGTGACCGCCTCGGAAGGCGAATTTTTTCCCCGCGCCGCGAATTTTTCGCGGCGCTTTTTTTTCGCCGCGTCAATCCGTTCATCATGTTCGACAAAGTGCTAACTCTCTTTGAGGGAACGGCTGGGCTAGACAGGGCGTAGTGA
>NZ_JAYSBG010000091.1:0-11137 GCF_041915505.1 Rhodoblastus sp.
AACATGTTGCTGGGGGTGCTCGACGCGCCCTCGCCGGAGCTCGCCACCAAGGGCGCTCTGGCTTTGGTTGCGGCGCTCAAGCCGCAAACCCAGCTCATCGAAAGTGCCCGCAGCCTGGAGACCAGCGACTTCTTCCGCCGCAACGGGCTGCTGTTCCTGCCGCAGAACGAGGTGGAGGCCAAGACCGACCAATTGGTCGAGGCCCAACCCTTTCTCGGGGCCCTGGCCAAAGATCCGTCGCTGCGCGGTTTCGGCGGCGCGCTCGGCCTGATGGCGCGCGGCGGCCAGAAGGAGGCGGCGGGCCTCGCCCAGCCTCTGACCAGCATCGCCGGCGCGCTCGACGCGGCCAATACCGGGACGGCGAGCGATTTCTCCTGGTCGGCGCTGTTTTCCGGCGCGGCGCCCTCGGTCCGCGACAAGCGCCGCTTCGTCATGATCAAGCCGGTGCTGGATTTTTCCGCGCTGGAGGCCGGCGCCGACGCCTCCGACGCCGTGCGCGCCACCGCGCAGAAAATCGGCCTGACGCCCGACGCCGGCTATCGCCTGCGCCTGACCGGCGACGTCGCCATGCAGGACGAGGAGTTCGGCACCTTGTCCGAGGGCGCGGCGCTCAACAACGGCCTGATGGTGCTGGCCGTTCTGTTCATCCTGTGGCGCGCTTTGCGCTGGGGGCGGCTGATCTTCGCCGTGGCGCTCAACACTTTGATGGGCCTTGTCATCACCGCCGCTGTCGGCCTGTGGATGGTCGGCTCGCTCAATCCGATTTCGGTGGCTTTCGCCGTGCTGTTCGTGGGCATTGGCGTCGATTTCGGCATTCAGTTCACGGTCCGCTATCGCGAGGAGCGCTATCGCGACAATGATCTGCGCCGGGCGGTCAATTCCGCCGGCGCGAAGGCGAGCCTGCCGCTGGCGCTTGCCGCGGCGACCACGGCGGCGGGCTTTTATTCCTTCATTCCGACCGATTATCGCGGCGTGTCGGAGCTCGGCCTGATCGCCGGCACTGGCATGATCATCGCCTTCCTGACTTCGATCACCGCTTTGCCGGCGCTGCTCGCCTTGCTGAAGTCGCCGTCCGAGGGCCGCACAGTTGGCTATGGCTTTCTGGCGCCGCTGGACGAATTCCAGATGCGCAATCGCAAGGCCATCGTCGCTTTCGCGCTCGGCCTCGCGCTGGTCGGCTCGCCGCTGCTGGCCAAGGTCCGGTTCGACTATAATCCGCTCAACCTGCGCAGCGCCAAGACCGAATCCGTGGCGGCTTTGCTCGACATGATGCAGGACCCGCACACCACGCCGAACATCATCGAAATCCTGGAGCCCTCGCTCAAACAGGCGGATGCGCTCGCCGTGAAATTGCGCGCGCTGCCGCTGGTCGAGAGCGTGACCAGCCTGTCGGATTTCGTGCCCGAGGACCAGGCGCCCAAGCTCGCCGCCATTAACGAGGCGCGCGGTCTGCTCGGACCGAGCCTCGATCCTGGCAAGCCGCCGGCGCCGCCGAGCGACGCGGAAGACGCCAAGGCCCTCGCGGCCGCTGGCGCGGCCTTGCGCAAGGCCGCCGGCGACGCCCCCGATCTGGCGCCGCTCGCGCGGGTCGGCGTCGCGCTGGAGAAACTGGCGCAGGGCCCCGAACCGGCGCGCCAGCGCGCCCGCGCCTTGCTGATCGAGCCGATGCAGGCGCTGCTCGACGACGTGCGCCTGACGCTTCAGGCCGGGCCGGTAACGATCGACAGCCTGCCGGCGGATTTGCGCGCCGACTGGATCACGTCCGACGGCCGCGCGCGGCTGGAGGTGGCGCCGCGCGGCGACAAGAATGATTATGACGCGATGCGGCCCTTCGTGGATTCCGTGCTCGCCGTCGCGCCGGAGGCCTCGGGCGCGCCGATCTCGATCCTGGCTTCGGGCGATACGGTGCTGCACGCCTTCGCCACCGCCGGCGCGCTGGCCTTCCTCTCCATTGCGATTCTGCTGTTTCTGGCGCTGCGGCGGGTCGGCGACGTGGCGCTGACGCTGGCGCCGTTGATGCTGGCCGGCGTCTATACGATGGAAATCTGCGCCCTGATCGGCCTGCGGCTGAATTTCGCGAATATTATCGCGCTGCCGCTGCTGCTCGGCCTCGGCGTCGCCTTCAAGATCTATTATGTCATCGCCTGGCGCGCGGGCTCGGCCAAATTGCTGCGCACCGGCTTGACGCGGGCGATCTTCTTCAGCGCCATGACCACGGCCACCGCCTTCGGCAGCCTGTGGATGTCGAACCATCCCGGCACGTCGAGCATGGGCAAGCTGCTGGCCTTGTCGCTCGCCACCACGCTTTGCGCGGCGGTCCTGTTCCAGCCGGCCCTGATGGGGCCGCCGCGCGTCTGCAAGGATAAGGACGAATGACCGAAACGCCCGCGAAACCGGCGAAAATCGGCGTCCTGACCATTTCCGACCGCGCCAGCGCCGGAATCTACGAGGATATTTCCGGTCCGGCCATTGTCGAATGGCTCGGCAAGGCTTTGTCCACGCCTTACGAGCTGGACGTGAGGATCATCCCCGACGGCTTCGAACGCGTGCGCGACGAACTGATCGACATGGCGGACACGGCCGGTTGCAGTCTGGTGCTGACCACCGGCGGCACCGGGCCGGCCCCGCGCGATCTCACGCCGGAGGCGACGCTGGCGGCGGCGCATCGTGAAATGCCCGGCTTCGGCGAGTTGATGCGGATGAAAAGCCTGGAGCAGACGCCGACGGCCATCCTGTCTCGCCAGACGGCGGCCCATCGCGGCGCCTGCCTGTTCGTGAATCTGCCGGGCAGTCCGCGCTCGATCGACCTCTGCCTCAAGGCCGTTTTCCCGGCCATTCCCTATTGCGTGGAGCTGATCGGCGGGGCCTGGCTCGACACCCATCCGGACGTGATCAAGACAGTGCGCCCGGCGAAAAAATAGCCGGCGTCAACGCATCATTTTCAGGCATTCGCCGGCTGCTTCGGCATTGGCTTTCGCGGAAAAGGGGCTGATTTCGCCCTTGGCGACGAGCGCAAGAGCCTTCCCCTTGACGAATTGATATTTGTCGCCGGCGGATTTGATCCCGGGGGCGGCGGCGCGGAAAATGGCCTTGCCGTCGTCCGAGAGGCTCGCGGCGCAGGCTGACGCGGCCGCCATATCGGCGGAAGCGCCGGATGGCGCGAGAACGATAAAGGCCATGGCGAAGCGGAGGATCATGGGCGTCTCCCCTTTTTATCCGGCGCCGAAGGCTGGCGTGCGGTCATGCGCGAAGGCGGTGGCGACCGCTAGAGTCGATTCCTTTGTTGACGCAGCGTTTTTTGCGAAAAGCCGGCGTCCACTTTTTCGCACGCTGATCTAGGCTCCCGCGCAGGTTCCGGCCTGTCAGGATAGCTGCAAACCCGGCTCGTCCCAAGCCAAAGTCTGTCGACGCTTGATAAAGCGCCAGGTTAAAAAATAGGCTGAAGCGATGCTTTTTTGGCACACGAATTTTTTCTCCGCCCCGCTATGATGGCTTTTCGCGCTTTCGGACAATGCGCGTCGCGGCTCGAAGCGCTGGAGTGGGGTTTGTCAGGGGGGGCAATGCTGGGACCGACGCCGGGGAGCGCCTCGAATACAAAGGCGAGACGCCTGGTGGAGATGACGGCGGCCTATCGGCCGCTGCAGGGCGCGCCGGATGAATTCATCGGCGCGGACGGGCGTCCGCGCGGCCATTGGCTGGAATTTTTCGACAAGATGGCGGGGCTCGGCAGCGACGATATCGCCCGCCGTTTCGAGGCCATCGAGCGCAATATCCGCGAGCAGGGCGTGTCCTATCGCGCCTATGGCGAGACGGTCGACCGCAGTTGGCCGCTCAGCCATATGCCGCTGCTGATCTCCGAACAGGACTGGGCGGTGATCGAGGCCGGCGTCACCCAGCGCGCCGAAGCCTACGAGGGGCTGCTGGCCGATCTCTACGGCCGGGGCGCGCTGGTTTCCGGCGGCCATCTGCCTGCCGCGGCGGTGACCGGCAGCGCCGATTTCCTGCATCCGATGATCGGCATTCCGCCGCGCGGCGGGCGCTATCTCAGCCTCTACGCCGCCGATCTCGGCCGCGGTCCGGACGGCCAATGGTGGGTGCTCAACGACCGCACCCAGGCGCCCTCCGGCCTCGGCTATGCGCTGGAGAACCGGCTCAACCTGTCGCGCGCCTTCCAGACCATCTATCGCGACATGAACGTGCGCCGGCTGGCGCCCTTCTTCCAGGCTTTCCGCGCCGGCCTCGCCGCGCTCGCCAGCCGGTCGGAGCCGCGCATCTGCCTGCACACGCCCGGCCCCTATAGCGAGACTTATTACGAACAGGCCTATCTCGCGCGCTATCTCGGCTTCATGCTGGTCGAGGGCGCCGATCTGGTGGCCCGCGACGGGCTCGCCCATGTCCGCACCATCGCCGGGTTGAAGCGCGCCGACGTGATCTGGCGGCGCATCGATTCCGATTTCGCCGATCCGCTCGAATTGAGGAGCGGCTCGCAGCTCGGCGTGCCGGGGCTGGTCGAGACCATCCGCCAGGGCAATGTGGCGGTGGCCAACGCCATCGGCGCCGGCGTCGCCGAGACCCCGGCTCTGCTCGGCTTCATGACCAGCCTCGCCGGTCAGATTCTCGGCGAGAAGCTGATCCTGCCGACCATCGCGACCTGGTGGTGCGGCCAGGCGGCGGAGCGCGAATATGTGCTGAGCCGCCTGCAGGACATGGCCATCGCTCCGGCCTTCGGCGCCTCGATCTCGCGCAGGACGTTCAGCCGCCCGATCATTGCCGGCGAGCTGACCGAGAAGCAGCGCGCGCAGCTTGCGGCGGCGATCCGGGAGCGCGGCGCCGATTTCGTCGGCCAGGAGGTGGTCGGGCTGTCGACCACGCCGGTCTGGGTCGACAACCGGCTGGAGCCGCGCCCCTTCGTGCTGCGCGTCTATGCGGCGGTCGGGCCGGACGGCAAGTTCCAGGTCATGCCGGGCGGCTTCTGCCGCATTTCGGACCGGGTGGATTCGCGCGCGGTGGCGATGGGGCTGGGCGTGCAGACGGCCGACGTCTGGATCGCCGGCAGCCGTCCGGTCGAGCCGACAACCTTGCTGCCGCAGGGCGACACGGTGTCGATCCGCCGCATCATGGGCAATCTGCCGAGCCGCGCCGCCGACAATCTGTTCTGGCTTGGCCGCTATCTGGAGCGCGCCGAGGCGACGGTGCGTCTCGTTCGCTGCCTGACGCGGCGCGCGATCGAAAACGAGGATATGTTCCAGGAGGGCGCCGCGACCACGCAGCGCCTGCGCAAATTGCTCGGCGACTGGGGCGCGGTTCCGGCCAAGCTGAAAGTCCCGCTGACGCCGCAGGGCTTTCTCAACGCGGCTCTGTTCAATGTCGACGAATTCGGCTCGGCGGTGTCGCTGGCCCGCGCCTCCCAGCGCACGGCCTCGGCGATCCGCGAGCGGCTTTCCAGCGACACCTGGCGCATCATCGTCGATCTGAGCAAGAAGCTGGAGGACGGCCGCGTTCCGCTCGACGAGCCGGAAATCCTGGAGCTGACCGACAATGCGCTGCAGGCCATCGCCAGCATTTCCGGCCTGGCGCAGGAGAATATGAACCGAGTCGCCGGCTGGCGATTCCTGGAGATCGGCCGCCGTCTGGAGCGCGGCGTCAACGCCTGCCGCTTGGTGCGCTCCTTCGGGATGGAGCAGGCCCGCGCGGCCGATTTCGACGTGCTGCTCGACCTGATCGACTCGCAGATCACCTATCGCTCGCGCTATATCGCGGGGGTCGCGCCCTATCCGGTGCGCGACATGGCGCTGCTCGATCCGTTCAATCCGCGCTCCGTCGCCTTCCAGACCGAACGGCTCGCCGAACATATCGCGACCCTGCCGATGCTGCGCAATGACGGGATGCTGGAGCCGCCCAATCGCATCGCCATCGAGCTGAACGCCGACCTGACCACCAAGGTCGCCGCCTGCATCACCACCGAATTCGTCCTGTCGATCGAGCGGCGGCTGATGGGCCTCGGCGACGCCATAGCCGCGCGCTATTTCCTGCAGGGCGCCAATGCCGCGCGGGAAGAACGACAGATGGGGCTCGCGTGATCTACGACATTCGCCACGTCACCACTTACAGCTATGAGGCGCCGGTGGGCTATTCGCTCTGCGCCTTGCGGCTGCGGCCGACCAGCCGCGCCGGACAAAGGGTCATCGACGTGCAGATCGACATCGATCCGCCGGCCGCCAAGCGCATCCGGCGCGAATGTTTCTTCGGCAATTCGTTTGAGATCGTCCATATCGAGGCCGAGCATCGCGAGCTTTCCGTCACCGCGCGGGCGCGCATCGCCGTGTCGCGGCCGGTGGCGCCGGCGGCGACGGCCTGTTGGGAGGACGTGCGCCAGCAGGCCTTCAGCGCCAAGGATCTCGGTCCGCAATCGCCCGCCCATTTCATCTACGCCAGCCGGGTCGTGACGCTCGACGAGCCTGTCGTCGCTTATGCGCGGGAAAGCTTTCCGCCGGGGCGGCAGGTGCTGGAGGGCGCGGTGAACCTGATGGAGCGCATCTGGGACGATTTCGATTACGATCCCAAGGCGACGCTGGTCTCGACGCCGCTCGGCGAGGCTTTCGAGAAAAAGAAGGGCGTCTGCCAGGATTTCGCCCATATCATGATCGCGGGATTGCGTGGCGTCGGCCTGCCGGCGCGCTATGTCAGCGGCTATCTGCGCACCGTGCCCCCGGCCGGGCAGGAGCGGCTCGAAGGAGCCGACGCCACCCATGCCTGGGTCGCGGTATGGTGCGGCCCGCTCGACGGTTGGGTCGGCCTCGATCCGACCAACAAGATTCTGGTCGGAGACGATCACATCATCCTCGCCGAGGGCCGCGATTACGCCGATGTCGCCCCGATCGACGGCGTGATTCTTTCGTCTGGCGGGCAGGACGTGGATGTCGGCGTCGACGTCATTCCGATCGCCTCCGAAAACGTCCCGCCGACTTTCGCGTGAGGCTCTTTCACGGGGCGAGCTCTCTCAGGCAAGGCTCTCTCCCTTTCCTCGCAAGCGGGGAGAGGGGACGCCCGGCGGGAAGGCTTTGTTCGCGCCGACGGACATTGTGTCTTGCGGGTAAGCCATGACGATATGTTCAATGATCTCGATGACGCTTGCGAGACGATTCTGGCCGTTTTGGCGCATGAACGACAGCGGATAAGCCAATATTCGCCGCGCTCCCGCGGGGCGAGGCGACGACGGGCGCCTAAACTTCTGGCAGATCGCTCGCTTCAGTGACGAAAAGCCTGCAATTCGGACGTGACGGCCCGCGTTCCCCTCCGCATAAATGGACAACTGCCGCCAAGAAAGGCTATCGCCGCAATGGCCATCCTCGCGAAACTTCACCACGCCACCCGTTATTCCTACGATCGCCCGGTGTCGCTGGGGCCGCAGATCGTCCGCCTGCGGCCGGCGCCGCATTGCCGCACGCCGGTGCTGGCCTATTCGCTGAAGATCCAGCCGGAAAACCATTTCATCAACTGGCAGCAGGACCCGCACGGCAATTATCTCGCCCGGCTGGTCTTCCCCGAGCCGACCGACGAATTTTCCATCACGGTGGACGTGCTCGCCGAAATGGCGGTCTATAACCCGTTCGACTTTTTCATCGAAGATTATGCGCAGACCTTCCCCTTCAAATATGCCGAATCCCTGACCAAGGACATCGCCGCCTATATCGGCGCCGAGCCGGCCGGGCCATTGCTCCAGGCCTATCTCGACCAGATCCCGCGCGAGGAAATGGGCACGGTCGATTTCCTGGTCGCGCTGAACACCGATCTTCAGCACAAGATCAAATATCTCGTCCGCATGGAGCCCGGCGTGCAGACGCCGGAAGAAACGCTGAAACTCTCCTCGGGCTCGTGCCGCGACACCGGCTGGCTGCTGGTTCAGGTGTTGCGCCATCTCGGCTTCGCCGCGCGTTTCGTCTCCGGCTATCTCATCCAGCTCAAGCCGGATGTGAAGGCGCTCGACGGCCCCGCTGGCACGGATCACGATTTCACCGATCTGCATGCCTGGGCCGAGGTCTATATCCCCGGCGCCGGCTGGGTCGGCCTTGACCCGACCTCGGGCCTGTTCGCGGGCGAGGGCCATCTGCCGCTCGCCGCCACGCCGCATTATTCCTCCGCCGCGCCGATCGAAGGCTTTATTTCCGGCGACGCTCACGCCGATTTCGGCTTTGAAATGACGGTCGAGCGGCTGGACGAAAAGCCCCGCGTCACCGCGCCGTTCTCGGACGAGGCCTGGGAGGCGCTCGACAAGCTCGGCAAGAGGGTCGACCAGGACCTCAAGGCGCAGGACGTGCGCCTGACCATGGGCGGTGAGCCGACCTTCATCTCGATCGACGATTATCAGTCGCCGGAATGGAACACCGAGGCGGTGGGGCCGACCAAAAGAGGGCTGGCCGACAACCTGACCCGGCGGTTGCGCGACGAGTTCGCGCCCAATGGCTTCCTGCATTACGGTCAGGGCAAATGGTATCCCGGCGAAAGCCTGCCGCGCTGGACCTTCTCGATCTATTGGCGCAAGGACGGCGAGCCGATCTGGCGCGACATGAATCTGATCGCCCGCGAGAAACCGGCTCAGCCGGCTACGCCGGAGCAGGCCCATCGGTTCTGCGCCGCCGTCGCCGAAAAGCTGATGATACCGGACGATTACATCGTGCCGGCCTATGAAGACCCGGCGCAATGGATTCTCAAGGAATCCGAATTGCCGATGAATGTCACGCCCGGCGACAGCAAGCTCGCCGAGCCGGAGGAGCGCGCCCGTTTCGCCCGCGTGTTCTCGCAGGGCCTGAACGTGCCGACCGGCTTCGTGCTGCCGGTGCAGCGCTGGAATGCGCAGACCCAGACGCGAAGCTGGATCAGCCAGAAATGGCCGCTGCGGCGCGGCGCCATCTTCCTCCATCCCGGCGATTCGCCGATCGGCTTCCGCCTGCCGCTCGGCTCGCTGCCCTATGTGCCGCAAAGCGCCTATCCGTTCATCGTGGATCAGGACCCGACCGAGCCGCGCGTGCCTTTGCCGAAGGCCGAGGCGCTGGCGCAGAAATACCGTCGTGGCGCGGTGACGCGCGACCAGCAGCTCTGGGGCCAGCAGTTGGTTGGTTTCTCGTCGGAGGTGCGCACGGCCTTGGCGATCGAGCCGCGTGACGGACGGCTGCATGTGTTCATGCCGCCGGTCAGCTTTCTGGAAGATTATCTGGAACTGCTCGCCGCCGTCGAAGCCGCCGCGAAAGACCTCGACATGCCGGTCCATATCGAGGGCTATCCGCCGCCGCTCGACTGGCGCATGCAGGTCATCCGCGTCGCGCCCGATCCGGGCGTCATCGAGGTCAATGTCCATCCCTCGGACAATTGGGACGAGCTGGTCGCGATCAGCACCAATCTCTATGAACATGCGCGGCAAACGCGGCTGGGCACCGAGAAATTCATGGTCGACGGGCGCCATGTCGGCACCGGCGGCGGCAATCATGTCGTCATCGGCGGCGCCACGCCCAACGATTCGCCCTTCCTGCGCCGTCCGGACCTGCTGAAAAGCCTGGTGGTCTATTGGCAGCGGCATCCCTCGCTGTCCTATTTGTTCTCCGGCCTGTTCATCGGCCCGACCTCGCAATCGCCGCGCATCGACGAGGCGCGTCACGACGCGCTCTATGAAATGGAGATCGCGCTGGCCAATACGCCGCGTCCGGGCGAAGGCTATATCCCGCCCTGGCTGGTCGACCGGCTCTATCGCAATCTGCTGGCCGACGTGACCGGCAACACCCATCGCGCGGAAATCTGCATCGACAAGCTCTATTCGCCGTCGGGCCCGACCGGGCGGCTCGGGCTCGTCGAGTTCCGCTCGTTCGAAATGCCGCCGGACGCGCGCATGTCGCTGGCGCAGCAATTATTGCTGCGGGCGCTGGTCGCCTGGTTCTGGCGCGAGCCGCAGGAAGGCGAACTGGTGCGCTGGGGCACCAGCCTGCACGACCGCTTCATGATGCCGCATTACGTCTGGGACGATTTCCTCGACGTGCTCGAAGACCTGCGTCGCGCCGGCTACGAGTTCGATCAGGAATGGTATCGCGCGCAATATGAGTTCCGCTTCCCGTTCTACGGCCAGGTCGAACATTCCGGCGTCAAGCTGGAAATCCGCCAGGCGCTGGAGCCGTGGCACGTGATGGGCGAGGAGGGCGCCATCGGCGGCACGGTGCGCTTCGTCGATTCCTCGGTGGAGCGCCTGCAGGTGCGGGTCGAGGGCTATAATGAGGCGCGTCATATCGTGACCTGCAACGGCCGCCGGCTGCCGCTCGGCACGACGGGGCGGCGCGGCGAGGCGGTCGCGGGCGTGCGCTTCAAGGCCTGGCAGCCCTATTCGGGCTATCATCCGACGATCTGGCCGCATGTGCCTTTGACCTTCGACATCATCGACAAGTGGAGCAAAAGGTCGCTCGGCGGCTGCGTCTATTATTCGGCCCATCCGGGCGGCCGCAATTACGAGACCTTCCCGGTCAACACCTATGAGGCCGAGGCGCGCCGTCTCGCCCGCTTCCAGGATCACGGCCACACGCCGGGCCGGGTCTGGCTGCCGGCGCCGGAAATCACCGGCGATTTCCCGAACACGCTGGACCTGCGCCGCCCGGTAGGAGTCTAAAGGGCGCCGCCGCCGCCGACTCCCTTCTCCCCTTGCGGGAGAAGGTGGCTCACGCCAAAGGCGTGAGACGGATGAGGGGAAAGCCCCCCGGACGGGCGGGCGCCGCCGTCAATTTTTCGCGACGCCGGAACGTAGACGCGGCGCGGGGAATTGAGCCTCCGAAGGCGCCCGGACCAAGAAGCGCCGCGCGCGCGCCCGATTTGACGCGCCATTGGGCCTCGACGGCCGCCTTCGATCATTCGCTCCGAAGCAATCGCCGGACGCGAGGGAGGGGGCCATGCTCCGACATTTAGCAAAACTTCCGTATTGCTGCGGCGGTCTTGACCGCCGCGACCTGTTGCGCGGCGCGACGCTGGCCGCGCTGCTTTCAGCCATTGGCGGCGGCGCGCGTCCGGCGCGCGCTCAGGCCCTTCAGACGGCGCCGCCCGAAATCGACCGGCTCGCGATCCGCATTCTGGTCGATTCCTACCAGTTCGCCGTCGCGCCCAGCCG
>NZ_JAYSBG010000092.1:0-11039 GCF_041915505.1 Rhodoblastus sp.
TACGCCAGGGCCGGGCTCGACGCCAAAGGCATTGTCGCCAAAGTGTTCGAGGCGCTCGGCCGCCCGGCCGCCGCCGCGAAAACGGCGTGAGCCGCGCCTGAAGCGACCCGGGGCAAAACCCCGGGTTTTCTTTTCATTCCACCGGCAATTCGCGCCGCCCGTCCCAGACAGCGGCGAAGGCGCGCATTTTCGTGCGCCAACTGACCTTCTCCATGGCGAGAATGTCGAGGAAATGGGCGAGGCGGCGCGATTTCATCACCGTATAGAAGGTCAGCACGGTCGACGGGATGAAGACCGCCAGAAAGATCACGATTCGATCAAACGTCGGCAGATCGGCGTGGTTGAACAGGTTCATGCCGAGGAAGCCGGTGGTGATGGTGCCGATCAGGCTGAACAGCGTCACCACGGTCAGTTGCAGGATGGTCACCGCCTGACGGCGGAGCAGATCGGCCTCCATGAAGGCCTCCATATCGTTGACCTCCTCCCGCAATTCCTTGAACAGAGCGTCGGTGCGCAATTGGCCTTTCCAGAGGCGGAACACGTCGCGCAGGATCGCCTGATCCGACACTTCGCAGAAATAATAGCGATGGGTGAAGCGCAGGAAGGTCGCCGAAATCAGGCGAATATCATGCCGGAACCGTGATACGGAACGGCTGTCATGGCTTTCCAACCGGCCGATCACCTCCACCAGCCGGTTGGACATCATCAGGATCGCAGCGCGGTGGAAATGCGCGATCAGGCCGAGCATGAAGAATTGATGCCGGAACTGGCCGAGGAAGCCCCGCTCTGCGTCGACAAAGCCGCGATCGCCGGCGCGGCCGATCATCACCAAAGCCTGCTGGGTGCACATGATGCGCATGTTCGGCCAGTCCGGATCGGTCCGGCTGGGGTCGAAATAGCGATCGTAGCAATGAACGCGCTCAAAATCGGCGAGATAGATCGATGACAACGGCAAATCGTCCCGTTCCGCCGGAACCGCCGCCAACGCCAGCCGGGCGAATTCGGCGCGGGTCAGACTGGCCGGGTCCTTCACGGCCAGATAGGTCATCATCGGCATGCGGTGATATTCGAGCGGCCGGTAGCGCACGGCGCCAGGCGCCCCGGCGCGATTCAGCGCCATCGGCCGCAACATGAACGCCCAATGCGCGGCGATTTCGATGGTCTGGGTCCGGCTGACCGCGCTGTAAAATTTCAGCCGGTCGGTATAATCGGCCGCGGCGAGCGGCGCGCCACGGGCGTCGAGCCATTCCACCCGCTCGAAACAATTGGCCGGCTCGCCGCTCTCGCTCCATCCCGCCGGATAGGCGCGGCCGAACCGGTTGATCGTCTCCATCGCCGCATCGAGCGGGATGTTTTCCGCCGAAATCTCGATCACCGGAATCATCACATCGGCGTCGTAGAAGAAGAAGACATCGGCGTGCTCGACCGTGAAGACACGGAAATCCGCATCGCCCGGCGCCCGCATCCGCACCGCCTTGATATCGGTGCGGCGATAGACCAGCAGCGGCGATTCCCCATAGCTGCGCGTGGATTTCGAGCGCTCGCCATAGAGAAAGCGCTGGACATGCGGCAGGAAGGAGACGAATTCCCGATAATGCCGCTCCTGATATTGTGCAGGATCGGACGGAAAATCGTCATCAAGCAGCATCCAGTTGGGGTCGCCGTCGAGCTGGCGCCAATGCACGTCGCCGCTCTCCGCCAGGGGCATCAATTGCAGCGGCCAGAACAGGATCTGACGAAATTTCTCGACCAGCATGGCGCCCTCCCGCCTTGAACTCGCTCTTTCGGCCTTTCGCCTTCTATGCTACCCGCAACGCGGCCCCCAAGGCCATGCGCGCGACTGTCCGCGCGCCTAGACATTGGCATGAGTTGCACGCCGCATGATCCGTCGCGCCGATATCGCTCTGGTTGAACGCGGCCTGTTCGCCAGCCGCGCCAAGGCGCGCGAGGCGATCGAGGCCGGGCTCGTTATGCTCGACGGACGCCCCGTCGCCAAGCCGTCCGAGCCGGTCGCCGATGACGCGCGGCTCGATGCGAGCGCGCCCTATCCCTGGGTGTCGCGCGGCGGGGTCAAGCTGGCGGCGGCGCTCGACGCCTTCGCGTTCGACCCTGCCGGCAAGCAGGCGCTCGACATCGGCTCCTCGACCGGCGGCTTCACCCATGTGCTGCTGACGCGCGGCGCGGCGCATGTCACCTGCGTCGATGTCGGCCACAGCCAACTTCATCCGCTTGTCGCCTCCGACCCACGGGTGACTTCGCTGGAAAAGCACGACGCCCGCTCGCTCGAAGCCGGCGATATGCCCGCCCCGCCGGCGCTGCTGGTCTGCGATGTCAGCTTCATCTCGCTGGAGAAAATCCTGCCGCCGATCCTCGCTTTGACCGCGCCGCAGGCCGAGGCCGTCCTGCTGATCAAGCCGCAATTCGAGGTCGGCCCGGAACTGGTGAAGAAAGGCGTCGTCCGCGACATCGAGGCCCGCGAGCGCGCCTGCCAAAGGATCGCGGCGCTGGTCGAAGGCCTCGGCTGGCGCATTATCGGCCTGATCCCCTCGCCCATCGAGGGCGGCGACGGCAATGTGGAATTTCTGTTGGGGGCGCGCCGGCCATGATCGATCTCAACGCCCATCTCGACATCGAAAAGCTCGGCGCGCGCGGCGAGGGCGTCAGCCGGGGACCGCGCGGCCTGATCTTCACGCCTTTCGCGCTGCCGGGCGAAAAAATCCTCGCCGAAGTCGACGGCGATCGCGGCAAGCTGGTCGAAGTGCTGACCGCCTCACCCGACCGCGTCGCCGCGCCCTGCCCGCATTTCACCCGCTGCGGCGGCTGCGCCGTGCAGAGTCTGGCGCTGCCCGCCTATGAGAACTGGAAACGCGGCCTTGTCGTCGAGGCGCTCCGCAACGCCGGCGTCGAGACCGAGGTCGCGCCGCTGGTCGCCGCATGGGGCGCCGGCCGCCGCCGCGTGGCGTTCCATTCGCGCAACGACCAGCGCGGCAACCCGCATGTCGGCTTCATGGAGGCGCGCAGCCATCGCATCTACGAACTCGACGCCTGCCCGATCCTCGCGCCGGACCTGGTCGACGCCCTGCCCGCCGCCCGCCGCGTGGCGGAAATTCTGGCGCCGCTGGAAAAGCCGCTCGATCTGGTCGTCACCGCCAGCCTGCACGGCCTCGATCTGGATTTTCGCGGCTGCGGCCAGCTCGATTTCGACCGGACGCAGGCTCTGATCGCCGCCGCGCAAGCGCTCGATCTCGCCCGCCTGTCCAATCATGGCGTCCCGCTGATCGAGCGCCGGCCGCCGGAAATCGCGATCGGCCGCGCACGCGTCACACCGCCGCCCGGCGCTTTCCTGCAAGCCACGGCGGCAGGCGAAGAGGCTCTGGCCGGGCTGGTGCGTGACGCCTTGGGAGGCGTGAAAAAGACCGCCGACCTGTTCGCCGGCATCGGCACATTCGCCCTGCGCATTGCGGAATCCAGCGACGTCACCGCCATCGAAGGTGCGGCGGAAGCGCTTGCCGCCGGGTTGCGCGGCGGGCGCGCCGCGACAGGGTTGCGATCGCTCACCGGCGAGGTCCGCGATCTGTTCGCCCGACCCCTTCTGGTTACTGAACTCGACCGTTTCGACGCCGTGGTGTTCGACCCGCCGCGCGCCGGCGCCGAGAAACAGGCCCACGAACTGGCGAAAAGCGCAGTCACGACGGTCGTCGGCGTATCCTGTAACCCGCAGAGCTTCGCCCGCGACGCGAAAATCCTGATCGCCGGCGGCTATGAGTTGACAAAGGCGACCCCGGTGGACCAATTCCTCTATTCGCCCCATGTCGAGCTGGTCGGAGTGTTCCGCAAGGCGGCGGCGAAGCCCGCGCGCAAGCGGCGCCTGCTCGGCTGAGCCGGGCCAGAAATGAAACGGATGGCAATGACTGAGCTTTCTCCCGCTGAGACCGCCGCGCAAATCGCGCAAATCGTCGGCGGGAAATATGTCCTTGCGACGCCGCAGGACATGGACGCCTTCATGACCGAGCCGCGCGATCTCTGGCATGGCAAGGCCGCCTGCGTGGTGCGCCCGGGCTCGACCGAAGAGGTCGCGGCGATCTGCGCCTTCGCCGACAAGCATGGCTTGAAGATTGTGCCGCAGGGCGGCAATACCGGCCTGGTCGGCGGCCAGATCCCGGACCAGACCGGCAAGGAAATCCTGCTCTCGCTCGGCCGTCTCGACAAGATCCGCGAGATCGACCCCGCCTCCAACACCATGATCGTCGAGGCTGGCGTGACCCTGCAGAAAGTGCAGGAGGCCGCCGAAAGCGTCGACCGGCTGTTTCCGCTGTCGCTGGCGTCGGAAGGCTCCTGCACCATCGGCGGCAATCTCGCCTCCAATGCCGGCGGCACGGCGGTGCTCGCCTATGGCAATGCGCGCGACCTCGTCACCGGCCTCGAAGTGGTGCTGGCCGATGGCTCGGTGCTCGACAACCTGTCCAAGCTGCGCAAGGACAATACCGGTTACGACCTGAAACATGTCTTCATGGGCTCCGAAGGCACCTTGGGCGTCATCACCGCCGCCGTGGTCAAGCTCTATCCGCGCCCCCGCGCGGTGGAGACCGCGCTGATCGGCCTCGCCAGCCCGGAAAAATGCCTCGACCTGCTGGTCTTGACCCAGAACATGGCCGGCGCGGACCTCAAGACCTTCGAATTCATGTCGCGCTTCGGCGTCGAGATCGTCGTCAAGCATTCGGCCGGCGCGCGCGAGCCGCTCGACAGCCCGCACGCGTGGTATGTGCTGCTGGAACTGGCCTCGCAGTCGGAATCCGGCCTCAACGACAAGCTGATGGCGCTGCTGGAAGCCGCTTTCGAACAGGAAATCATCGAGGATGCGGCGGTCGCGGCCTCGCTCGACCAGCGCAAGGCGTTCTGGGCCTTGCGTGAAAATCTCTCGGAAATGCAGAAATTCGAGGGCGGCTCGATCAAGCACGACGTGTGCTTGCCGGTGGCCTCGGTGCCGGCTTTTCTGGCCGAGGCGATTCCGGTGGTGGAAAAGACCATTCCCGGCGCGCGGCCCGTGCCGTTCGGCCATCTGGGCGACGGCAATATCCATTTCAACATCAGCCAGCCTCTCGGCGCCGACAAGGCCGCTTATCTGGAACGCTGGGAGGAGTTGAACGAGGCGGTCCATGCCGTGGTGACCCGGATGAAGGGCTCGATTTCCGCCGAACATGGCATTGGCGTGCTGAAGCGCGAGCTGCTGCCCACCGTCAAGACCGGCGTGGCGATGGATGTCATGCGCCGCTTCAAAACCGCGCTCGACCCGCACAACACGCTCAATCCGGGCAAGGTGCTCTAAGCGGAAAGGAGGGCGAAAAAGCCCTCCGCGAACAGCAGCAGCGGCTCGGCGCTGCGGCTCAGCTTTGCGCGCAGCACGGCGCCTTCCCAGCCGATCCAGAAAAAATGCGCCAGCCGCGCGCAATCGTGGCGGGCGGCGATTTCGCCCTTCGCCTGAGCGAGCCTCAAGCAGGCCGCCAGCCGCCGCTCCCAATCCATGAAGACCGCGTTGAGCTGGTCGCGGAACCGTTCGGGCAAGGCCGCCATCTCCTGCCCGAGATTGCCGACCAGACAGCCGCGCCGGAAATCGTGCCGCCTCATGCCCTGTTCGGCGTCGGCAATGAAAGCGCGCAGCCGGTCGAGCGGCGCAAGACTCTCATCCAGCAAATGACGGTCGAGCTTTTTGGCGAAAAAAGCGCCGTAGCTTTCGATGGCTTCGGCGCCGAACGCCTCTTTCGAGGGGAAATAATGGTAGAACGAGCCCTTCGGCGCCCGCGCCTTGCGCAGGATCTCGTCCAGCCCTGAGGCCCCAAAGCCCTTTTCCGTCAACGCCGCCACACCCGCGCGCAAAATGGACTCGCGGGTCGAATTGAAATCCGGATCTTGCTTCGGCGGGCGCCCGCGTTTGCGCGGCGGCGGATTGACCATTTGCATGAAATTATTTTAGACTGATCGTCTAGAAATTGGCAAGGCCCGCTTTCGGGGCCGAGGAGGCCAGATGACCCACTTCAAGGCCATTCGCGTCGACAAGGATTCGTCGGGCTATCGCGCGACCTATTCGGATTTCGACGAATCCGAATTGATGGACGGCGACGTCACGGTGCGCGTCAGCCATTCGACCGTCAATTACAAGGACGGCCTCGCCATTACCGGGAAATCGCCGGTGGTGCGCCGCTTTCCGATGATCCCCGGCATCGATTTCGCCGGCGTGGTCGAAAGCTCGTCTCATCCCGATTTCAAGCCGGGCGATGCGGTGGTGCTGAACGGCTGGGGCGTCGGCGAAACCCATTTCGGCGGCTATGCGCAAAAGGCGCGCGTCAAGGGCGATTGGCTGGTGCCGCTCCACAAGGGATTTACCGCCGCGCAGAGCATGGCGATCGGCACGGCCGGCTATACGTCGGCGCTCGCCGTTCTGGCGCTGGAGAAACAGGGCCTGACGCCCGATCGCGGCCCCGTTCTGGTCACCGGCGCGGCCGGCGGCGTTGGCTCGATCGCGGTCGCCTTGTTGGCCACCGCCGGCTGGAAAGTGATCGCCTCGACCGGACGCCCCGAGGAGGCGGATTTCCTGAAATATCTCGGCGCGACGGAAATCATCGACCGCGCGGAACTGTCCGCGCCCGGCAAGCCGCTCGGCAAGGAGCGCTGGGCGGCGGCGGTGGACGCGGTCGGCTCGCATACGCTGGCCAATGTGCTGGCGCAGACCTCCTATGAGGGTTCGGTCGCGGCCTGCGGCCTGGCGCAGGGCATGGATCTGCCGACCAGCGTCGCGCCCTTCATCCTGCGCGGGGTCAATCTGCTCGGCATCGACAGCGTGACCAAGCCCAAGGCCGCGCGGCTGCAAGCCTGGGAGCGGCTGGCGCGCGATCTCGACAAGACCAAGCTGGCCGAACTCAGCACGACCATCGGCTTCTACAAGGTCATCGACACCGCGACCGACATTCTCGCGGGCAAGGTGCGCGGAAGGGTGATCGTCGAGATCGATTAGGCGTTACGCCGCTCCTCGTGAGAAACAGCGTCGGAAGGCGCCAGCGCTCCCTTCTCCCCTCGCGGGAGAAGGTGGATCGCGGCGCCACGCGCCGCGAGACGGATGAGGGGTTTCAAGCGCGAGAATCGCCCCCTCATCCGGCGCCTGAAGGCGCCACCTTCTCCCGCAAGGGGAGAAGGGATTTGCCCTGCTCGGCATCGACAGCGTGACCAAGCCCAAGGCCGCGCGGCTGGAAACCTGGGAGCGGCTGGCGCGATCTCGACAAGACCAAGCTGGCCGAACTCAGCACGACCATCGGCTTCTACAAGGCCATCGACACCGCGACGGACATTCTCGCGGGCAAGGTGCGCGGCAGGGTGATCGTCGAGATCGATTAGGCGACGCTCGATCCTAGTGAGAAATAACGACCCGAAGGCGCCAGCGCTCCCTTCTCCCCTTGCGGGAGAAGGTGGATCGCGGCGCCACGCGCCGCGAGACGGATGAGGGGGACGCCAAGAGCAGGAACCAACCCCTCATCCGGCGACTGACGCCGCTGCCTTCTCCCGCAAGGGGAGAAGGGATTTACTCGTCGTGGCCGTTGCCGGGCCCGGCCAGCACGGCGCGGCGGCGGCTGAGTTGCGCGCCGGCGTGGTCCATGAAGGCGCGCACGCGCGCGGCATGGCGCAGGTCCGGATGGGTCAGCAGCCACAGCACCGCCCCGCGTCCGGCCATGGGCTCGTCGGTGCAGACCAGTTCCGGGTGCTGGTCGCCGATGAAGCGCGGCAGGAAGCCGATCCCCACTCCCTGCGCGATACATTGCGCGAGACCAACCGTGGTGTTGCAACGCATGGCGATGCGATGCGGTGGGATTTCCTTCTCGATCCAGTCGAATACGTCCACGCCGCCGAAATGCTCATTGAACGCGATGTAGGGATGGCTCTCGTCGGCGAGATCGAAGCCGGCTTCATAAAGCGTCCGCGAGACATAGCGGCCCCAGACCGAGGAGCCGATACGCCGTCCGACCAGCGTCTCCGGCGGCGCATAGGTCGAACGCACCGCGATATCGGCGTCGCGGCGCGACAGGTTCAGCGACTGGTTGGTGACCAGCACATCGAGCTGAATTTCGGGAAAGGCCTTGCGAAAGCTGGCGAGGATTGGCGCCAGCACGTAATTGAACAAGGCGTCATTGGTCGTGACGCGCAGCAGGCCCGAGGGCTTTTCGTCGCGCCCCGCGATGCGGCGCTCGAAATCGGTGACGTCGCGCCCCATGCGCTCGGCCAGGGACACCATTTCCTGTCCGGCTGCGGTGGCGGAATAGCCGTTGCGCGAGCGCTCGAACAATTTGGCGCCGATCATGGCCTCAAGCGCGCCAAGCCGCCGGAACACGGTCGAATGATTGAGATTGAGCGCGGCGGCCGCGCCGACCAGCGAGCCGGATTCGGCAATGCCGCGCACGAGGCGGAAATCATCCCAACTGATCTGATTCATGCCGCCCAAAATGGGTCAAGTCCGAACCAAATTCAAGCTGCTGCAGGGCCGGCGCCCGCGCGAGGCGCGGCTGCGCGGCGCAGGCGGTCGTTAATGGCCTCGCCCAGATCTTCGTCGGGAATTGCGGCGACCGCGATATGGGCGATTCCGCTGGCGTCGAGCGCACGCAACATGGTGAACAGGTTGGCCGCCGCCTCGGCCAGATCGCCCTCCGGCGAAAGATCCAGCACCTTGGCCGGCGCGCCGGCGAAACGCCCGCCGAAATCCAGCCCCGCCTCGCCCTCCCACAAGGAATCCGCATTGAGCCGCACCACCGCGCGCGGCGCATAATGCGAGGCCAGCAGGCCGGGCGCGCGCGGCGCGGCGGATTCGTCCTCCACCTCAACGCCAGCCAAAGGCTCGCCCAGAACGCGTTCGATCTCGGCGCGCGGGACGCCGCCCGGCCGCAGCAGGCGCGGACTGTCGTCGAGCAACGCGACAATGGTCGATTCGACCCCGACCGGACAGGCCCCGCCATTGAGCACGGCGTCGATGCGGCCGGACAGATCGGCCAGCACATGGGCCGGCGTCGCAGGGCTGACATGGCCGGAAATATTGGCGGAGGGCGCCGCCACCGGGCCTCCGGCGGCGGCGATCAACCCACGCGCCGCCTGATTGGCGGGAATGCGCAGCGCCACGCTGTCAAGACCGGCGCGAGCGAGATCGCAGACGCTGGCGGTCTCGGCCAAAGGCAGCACCAGGGTTAGCGGACCGGGCCAGAAGGCGGCGGCGAGCTTTTCCGCCCGCGCGTCGAATCGCCCCTCGCGCCGCGCCGCCGCCACATCGGCGACATGGGCGATGAGCGGATTGAAACTCGGCCGCCCCTTGGCGCGATAAATACCCGCGACCGCGCGCGGGTTGGACGCCAGCCCGCCGAGGCCATAGACCGTCTCGGTCGGAAAGGCGACCAGCCCTCCCCCGCGCAAGATCGCCGCCGCCTCGACCATTCCCGCCGGCCCCGCCGCCAGCAGCCGCGTATTCCGCTTGTCTTCCCTGTTCAATCCGCCAATCCTGTTTGACGGCGGTCGACAAAAATGGTTCACTTATGAACAATATCGCCGCCGCATTCGCGTCATGCGCCATTCGCGTCATGCGCTTCGGTCATGCACATGGCGCCAGAATGCGCGCGAAGCAAGGGAGAGGAAGCCAAACCATGGCGGATGTCGAAATCGCCCGCAGCGGCGCCGTGCTGGAGCTGACGCTCAACCGGCCCGCCAAGAAAAACGCTTTGACCAACGCCATGTATCGGACGCTGACCGACGCCTTGAGCGAGGCCGCGCGTGACGAGGGAATCGGCGTCGTGCTGATCGCCGGCGCCGGCGGCGTCTTTTCCGCCGGCAACGACATTGGCGATTTCATCGCGGCGCTGAGCGGCGGGGAAATGGCGGCGGCGGATTTCATCCGCGCGATCGCCGCTTTCCCCAAGCCGATCGTCGCCGCCGTCGACGGACTCGCGGTCGGTGTCGGAACCACATTGCTGCTCCATTGCGATCTGGTCTACGCCACGCCCGCCGCCCGCTTCGCCTTGCCCTTCGTCGATCTCGGCCTGCTGCCCGAGGCGGGCTCCTCGCTGCTGCTGCCGCGGCGCGCCGGCATGGCCCGCGCCAGCGCCTGGCTGCTGGCGGGCGACAGCTTTTCCGCCGAGGAGGCGCGCGAGGCCGGCCTGATCAACGCCGTGGTGGAGTCCGACGTCCTGCTCGGCACAGCCCGGGAAAAGGCGGCCAAGCTCGCCGCCAAGCCGCGCGCCGCTCTGCTGGCCGCGCGCCGCTTCCTGCGCGGCGATCAGGCCGAGATCCTCACCCGGATCGACGTGGAGCTTGACGCCTTTCGCGCCGCCCTCGCCTCGCCACAGGCGCAGGCCGCGCTCGCCGCCTTTGTCAACAAGAGCAAACAGGCGGGCTGACGCCGCCGAACAAAATGGGAGGATTCCATGGCCGGTCTCGCCGGAAAAACCTTGTTCATCACCGGCGCCTCGCGCGGCATCGGCCTCGCCATCGCGCTGCGCGCCGCCCGCGACGGCGCCAATATCGCCATAGCGGCGAAAACCGCCGAACCGCATCCCAAACTGCCGGGCACGATCTTCACCGCCGCCAAGGAGATCGAGGACGCCGGCGGCCGCGCCTTGCCGCTGACCGTCGACGTGCGCGAGGAGGAGCAAGTGGCGCAGGCTCTGGCGCAGACGGCGTCGCATTTCGGCGGGATCGACATTGTCGTCAACAACGCCAGCGCCATTGCGCTCGGCGGCAGCCAGCAGATCGACATGAAGCGGTTCGATCTGATGCACCAGATCAATGCGCGCGGCTCCTATATGACCGCCAAACTGGCCTTTCCCTATCTCGCCAGGGCGACCAATCCCCATGTGCTGATGCTCTCGCCGCCGCTCGACATGAAGGAAAAATGGTTCGCGGCGCATACCGCCTATTCCATGGCGAAATTCGGCATGAGCCTGGCGGTGCTCGGCCTCGCCGGAGAGTTCCGGTCCGCCGGCGTCGCGGTCAACGCTCTATGGCCGCGCACCACCATC
>NZ_JAYSBG010000093.1:0-11003 GCF_041915505.1 Rhodoblastus sp.
TCGGGAGGCTTGGGCGTCGCAGACGACCAGCCAGCCGTGCGGCTGGATCGCCCGCGCAGGCGTGACGCGCCAATCGTCCAAGCTGCTTTGCAACATGTGACTGTTCCCTCGCAACCGTCTCTTGGCCTCGCCTTTGGGCCTCCCGCGACGCGCGGCTTTCGCGGGCGCGTTATGGTCTGTGCCGACCATAAGGTTAAAAAAGCGTTGCAATTTAGACACGGCGAAATTTTTTTTGAAACTTTTTTGATGGGACCGCGTTAGCGAGTCGTCAGTCGGCCACATCGGAGGGTTTGGCCATGCGGGGTTTTGATCGGCAGTTGTTTCGCTTCATTCTCGTCCTGGCGCTCGGCGCGGGGCTCGCCGCCACGGCCGCCCAGCCGTCGAAACGGAAAGTCGCCGCTCGCGAGAAGCCTGCGCCGATCATTCTAGCCGCCGCATTCGAAAACGCGCCTCCGTCGGCCTCCGAGGCCGTCGTTGGCGCGCGCGTCGATCAATGCTCGCTCAATCCGCGCGATTACGCCGATGAGCGGCCGATCGGGGACAAATCCGACAAGAGCGCCAAGAAGAGACGCGTCGTTGTGTGCGGGTGACGCAATGAGGGGACGGCGACTTCCGGCGGGCCCGCAGTGCGGGCCCGTTTCTTATTATCAAGGCGCTTCGTCGAGCGGCCGGAACGGCTGCGGCAGCGCATTTTCCCGGCTCAGGCGGTCGAACTGATTGAGGCCAAACGGCTCGTTGCCGTTGGGATGAACCAGAATGATCGCCCCAGGCGGCGGCGCCTTCGGCGTCAGCGCCAGCCAGGCGTCGGCGCCGAGCGGGATCAGAAAGGCCTCGCGCACGGAATCCATCAGTGTCTTGTCCGAAATCAGGCCCGGAAAGCGGAAAAAGGCGTTCGGAACCTCGCCATTGGCGATAAGCAGCCGTTCGACGTCGAGAATTTCGCGGCTCATGTCCACGCCCGGCACGAGCAGGAAATTATGGGCGTCGGCGAGGCCGGGCCGATAGGGATGATGGAAGGAATGGTTGGTGAAGGAAATCGCCAGCCGTCCCTCCGCCTTTTCCCGCCGCAGCCAGAGAAAATCCTGCGGATGCTGCTGCATCCAGACGCCGGTGATGGACAAGGCGACCGGGGTCGCGGCGCCGGGCCGCTCCAGCGATTGCAGAAAGGCGCGGTCGAGCGGCCGATGCGACGGGCAGAGATCGCCGGTTAAAAAGGCGCCGCCGCCTTTGCCGCGCACGAGGCCGGCATTGTCGAGCCAGGTCGCGCCGGGCGGCAAGGTCTTGCCGGGCGCCTGCGCGAGACGCTCGACGGATTGCATGAAACGGGTCGAGGCCTGCGCCTCGGGCGTGGTCGGCGCGCAGGTCCAGCAGGCGGCGCGCTTCAGCCGCGTCGTCAACGCCTCGGGGTCGACCGCGAGGAATAGCTCTTCGCCATCGACCCGCATGGTCCGCGTCGCCAGAACCGGGGCTGCGCCTTCGCGGCGGCAGCTTTCCAGCGCGATCTTGTAATCCGTCACCCGGCTGATCGGCTGCAGGGGGCCGGCGAGCGGGGCTTCCACGCCGACCGGCGCATCGCATGGGGACGCCGCCCTTGCGCCGGAACAGACCAGCGGCCACAGTGCCAGGGTCAGGGCCAGAGCTTTTCTCATGCGCGACCAATGATGGAAATCACGCCGCAATCCAAGCCTTTTTCCTTTTGCATCGCCCGCGAGACGGCGCCCGAAGCCGGTCGGGCGACGCGCGATCGGCTGGCGGCGGAGGTCGCGGCTGATTTCGGCCCCCGCGACGAGCGCGCCTTCGCCCTCGTCGCTCGCGACGCCGCCGGCGAATGGCTCGGCGGGGTCAATGGCGTGATCCATTGGCGCTGGCTCTATGTGGCGCAATTTTTCGTCGCCGAGCCCTGGCGCAAGCGCGGCCTCGGCGCCGCTTTGCTGGCGGAGGCCGAGCGTCTGGCGCGTGAGACTGACTGCGTCGGGCTCTATCTCGACACGTTCGGCCCGTGCGCGCTCGCCTTCTACCAAGCGCAAGGTTTTGTGCTCGCCGGGACCATCGAGAATTTCCCGCCCGGCGCGGCGCGGACTTTCTTGTACCGGCCGCTTACACCCGCAATTTAAACTCTCATGGGCATAAGGACATAAAGCGCACTGGCGCCATCGCGGTCCTGGATGATGGTCGGCGAGCCGGAATCATTCAGCTTGAACAAAGCCGTGTCGCTGTCGAGCTGATTGGCGATATCGATCAGATAGCGGGCGTTGAAGCCGATTTCGAGCGGCGCGGCGTCATAATCGACCTCCAGCTCCTCCACCGCCGAGCCGGAATCCGGATTGGTGACGGACAGCACCAGCTTGCCGTCGGCGACCGCCAGTTTCACGGCGCGGCCGCGCTCCGAGGAAATGGTCGAGACGCGATCGACCGCATCGGAGAAATCGCGGCGCTCGACGGTCAGGAACTTGTCGTTATGCGCGGGGATGACGCGGGCGTAATCGGGGAAGGAGCCGTCGATCAGTTTCGAGGTCAGCACGACCGGCCCGAGCGTGAAACGAATCTTGGCCGCCGACAGCTCGATCGTGATCTCGGCTTCCGGGTCTTCGATCAGCTTCTGCACTTCCGCGACCGCCTTGCGCGGCACGATCACGCCCGGCATGCCCGAGGCGCCCGCCGGGGCTGCGGTTTCGAGCCGCGCCAGCCGGTGGCCGTCGGTGGCCACCGCCCGCAGCACGGATTTGCCGTCGGCTTCGGTGACATGGAGGAAGACGCCATTGAGGTAATAGCGCGTCTCCTCGTTGGAAATGGCGAATTGGGTCCTGTCGAGCAGGCGTTTCAGCTCGCCGGCGCCGAGCTTGAAAGAATGGCTCAACTCGCCGGCGGCGAGATCGGGAAAGTCGCTTTCCGGCAGGGCCTGCAGGTTGAAACGCGAGCGGCCCGAGCGCAATTGCAGCTGGCCGCTGTCCTCGCCGCTTTCGAGCGACACCTGGGCGCCGTCGGGTAGCTTGCGCACGATTTCATAGAGCGTGTGGGCCGGCAAAGTGGTCGCGCCGGCCTGTCCGACATCGGCCGGCGTGGTTTCCGTCACTTCGAGGTCGAGGTCGGTCGCCTTGAGCTGCAATCCGCCGCCGCTCGCGCTGAGCAGGACATTGGAGAGAATCGGAATGGTCGTGCGGCGCTCGACGACGCGATGGACATGACCGAGCGACTTCAGCAGAGCCGTTCTCTCAAGCGTGACTTTCATTGGACTGCTTTTCCGATGACTGACTTATCCGCCCGGGCGGGCCTTGCCCTGGCGGGGGCGCAACTTTGCCGCGCCGCGTGCGGCAAAGCAAGCGCCGCGCTCTGTTTTGACAGGGCTTTGCGACGGCTTATCCACGCCCGCGCTTTGGGCTCGGCTTGGCCAAAAGGCTTAACCGGCCCTTAAACCGCCCGATTTATTCTATCTTTCGCCGGGACAGGCGGCTCATCGGCAGGTCGGATCGGGGGAAATGGCGCGCAAAAAGGCGCAGCAGGAGCGCATCGAGCCCAGATTTGCCGATGAGGACGAGGATGGCGCGCCCCGCGTCGTCGCGGAAAAACGCGCCTCGCGTCAGAAGGGCGCCGGAGACAAGCCGGCCCGGCGCGGCGGCCGCACGAAAGAGAAAAAGAAGCGTCGCTCGCTGCTCGGCGGCCTGGTCTATTGGGGCTTCGTGCTGGCGATTTGGGGCGTGATCGGCGCCGGCGGCCTGTTCATCTTCTACGGCTCGCAACTGCCGCATATCGACCAGCTCGCCGTGCCGAAACGGCCGCCGAATATCGCCGTTCTGGCGGTGGACGGGTCGTTGCTCGCCAATCGCGGCGACACCGGCGGCGCGGCTGTTCCCTTGCGCGATTTGCCGCCTTATCTGCCCAAGGCCTTCATCGCCATCGAGGACCGCCGTTTCTACAGCCATTGGGGCGTCGATCCGGTCGGCGTCGTGCGCGCGCTGACCAAGAACGTCACCGGGCGCGGGACCGTGCAGGGCGGCTCGACCCTGACCCAGCAGCTCGCGAAAAACCTGTTCCTGACCCAGGAGCGCACGGTTTCGCGAAAAATCCAGGAGGCGATTCTCGCGCTCTGGCTGGAGCATAAATATTCCAAGGACCAGATTCTCGAACTCTATCTGAACCGCGTCTATTTCGGCTCCGGCGCCTATGGCGTGGATGCGGCGGCGCAGAAATATTTCGGCCATCCGGCCAAGGACGTCACCTTGCCCGAGGCGGCGATGCTCGCCGGCCTGATGAAGGCGCCGACCAAGCTCGCGCCCAACCACAATGAATCGGCGGCGATCGAGCGGGCGAATCAGGTCGTCACCGCCATGGCGCGCGAGGGCTTCATCACCGAATCCGAGGCCAAGGGCGCTTTGGCCCGCCCCGCCCATGCCGTGCGCGGGCGCGACGGCGGCTCGCTCAATTACGCCGCCGATTATGTGATGGATGTGCTGGACGACACGATTGGCGCAATCGACGAGGACATTGTCGTGACCTCGACGATCAATCCAGCGATGCAGGCGGCGGGCGAGCGCGCCCTGACCGACGTGCTCAACAAGCAGGGCGGCAAGTTCGGCGTATCGCAGGGCGCGCTGGTGTCGCTCGACGGCACCGGCGCCGTCCGCGCCCTGATCGGCGGCCGCGATTACGAGGACAGCCAGTTCGACCGCGCGGTGCTCGCGCATCGCCAGCCGGGCTCGTCCTTCAAGCCCTTCGTCTATCTCACCGCGCTGGAGCACGGCCTGACGCCGGACAGCATGATCGAGGACGCGCCGATCAATGTGCGCGGCTGGCAGCCGGAAAATTCGACCCACAAATATATGGGCCAGGTGAATCTCACCACGGCGCTGGCGCTGTCGCTGAATACGGTGGCGGTGCGGCTGGGCTTGCAGGTCGGCCCGCGCGCGGTGATCCAGACCGCGCACCGGCTTGGCATCGCCTCGGAATTGCAGTCCAACGCCTCGATTGCGCTCGGCACCTCGGAAGTGACGCCGCTGGAGCTGGTCGCGGCTTACGCGCCCTTCGCCAATGGCGGCATCGGCGTGCAGTCGCATATCATCACCAAGGTGCGCACGGCGGACGGCAAATTGCTTTACGCCCGCAAGGGATCGAGCAATGGGCGGGTGATCGACCCGACCTATGTCGCGATGATGAACGCCATGCTGGAGCAGACTTTGATCATCGGCACCGGCAAGAAGGCCGATCTGCCGGGTTGGCAGGCGGCGGGCAAGACGGGCACCAGCCAGGATTATCGCGACGCCTGGTTCGTCGGCTATACCAGCCAGCTCGTCACCGGCGTCTGGCTGGGCAATGACGACAATTCGCCGACCAAAAAGGCTTCCGGCGCCAATCTGCCGGTCGAAATCTGGTCGCGCTACATGCGCGACGCGCTCAGGGGCGTGGCGGTCGCCGGCCTGCCGACCGGCGGCTGGCGCAGCGAGAGCCTGTCGGGGCCGTTCGCGGGCGCGCTGTCTGGCGGAACATCCGGCGCTCCCTGGCCCTTCCCGCAGCCGGCGCAGAACCCGCCGCCCCAATCCGCGCCGCATATGGACACCAGCAATCCCTCGGCGCCGACCCTCGTGACCGGCGCCGCGCGGCCGACTGCGCCGCAGGACGTCACCGGCGCGGTCACGCCGCGCGACGATGGACGAAGCCCGCGCGACGACGCGCCGATCCCGCCGGAGGACATTCCCGGCGCGCCGGGCCGCCGTCTGCCACCCGACCCGGACAACCGCAATTTTCTCGAAAAGCTGTTTGGCGGTTGAGTTTTTTCCGCGCGCCTCTATCTAGGAGGCAGACGGGAAAGGAATTCGCCATGCGCAGCGGGCGTTGGATCGGCGGGGCGGTGTTTTGCGCCGGTCTTGCCTTGTCGGGTCAGCCGGCGGCCGCGGGGGACAATGTGAGAGTCCTCCAGGGCGAGTCCTTCTGGGAAGGCGACCCGGGGCCGGTCAGCGATCCCTACTGGACCCAGGGCCAGTATAAATATGACCCCAACGGCTATCTGCTGCGGAACTGGCGCGACGCCGATCAATTTCACCTGATGACGGTGATTGGTCCGCATTCCGGCAAGGACAATTGTGTGTTTCGCCGGCGCGTTACTGTGTCGGACTGGGAATTCCGGCATCCCTTCCTGCGCGTGTGCCGCACGCCTCCCAACGACAAGAAGTGAAGGCGCGGCGCGCGCGCTTCACAAAGCTTCGAGGAAGCGGATCGGCCGTCCGGTGGAGGGGGTGAGCAGCTCGCCTTCCCACATCACGCGGGCGCCGCGCACGAAAGTCCCGACCGGCCAGCCGGTCACTTCCTTGTCGTGATAGGGCGTCCATACGCAGCGTGACGCGATCCATTCATCGCGGATCGTCTGTTTGCGCTTGAGATCGACAATCGTCAGATCGGCGTCATAGCCCACCGCGACGCGGCCCTTGCGCGCGATCTGGAACAGGCGGGCCGGGCCGGCGCTGGTCAGATCGACGAAGCGTTGCAAGGTCAGGCGTCCCGCCGCGACATGGTCGAGCATGATCGGCACGAGGGTCTGCACGCCGGTCATGCCGGAGGGGCTGTCCGGATAGGGCTTGGCTTTCTCCTCCAGCGTATGCGGCGCGTGGTCGGAGCCGAGCACGTCCACCACGCCCTGATCGAGGCCGCGCCAGATCCTGTCGCGATGGCTCTTGTCGCGGACCGGCGGGTTCATCTGGATCTTGGTTCCGAGCGTGGAATATTCGTCGGCGGAAAGGGTCAGATGATGCGGCGTGACCTCCACGCTGGCGACATCCTTGTGGGCCGCGAGAAATTCGATTTCCTCGCCGGTCGAGACATGCAGAACATGGATGCGCGCGCGCTGTTCGCGGGCGATGGCGATTAGCCGCCTGGTGCAATTCAGCGCCGTCTCGACGTCGCGCCAGACCGGATGCGAGGCCGGATCGCCGGGAATGCGCAGGTCCTTGCGCTCGTTGAGGCGAAATTCGTCCTCGCTGTGGAAGGCGGCGCGGCGGCGCGCATGGCGCAGGATTTCCGTCACGCCGGCGTCGTCGGCGATCAGCAGCGAGCCGGTCGAGGAGCCCATGAAAACCTTGATGCCCGCCGCGCCGGGCAGGCGCTCCAGTTCGGCGACATGTTTGGCGTTTTCATGCGTGCCGCCGACCCAGAAGGCGAAGTCGCAATGCATCCGCGCTCTGGCGCGCGAAACCTTGTCGGCGACCGCTTCCGGCGTCGTGGTGAGCGGATTGGTGTTGGGCATTTCGAACACGGCGGTGACGCCGCCGAGCACAGCGGCGCGCGAGCCGGTTTCGAGATCCTCCTTGTGAACCGGGCCCGGCTCGCGAAAATGCACCTGGCTGTCGATCACCCCCGGCAGCACGTGCAGGCCGGCGCAGTCGATGATTTCGCCGGCGCTCGCCTGCGACAGGTCGCCGATGGCGGCGATAGTCCCGGCGCGGATTCCGACATCGCGCGGCGCGACTCCATCGTGGTTGACCAGCACGCCGCCGCGCAGGATGAGATCATAGCTGGCTTGCGGCATGGGGCCTCCGGAAATTTTCGCATTGTCGCGGACCAAAGCTTGCATGGCCGCGTTGGATTGAAGCGGGGCCGACATTATATCGGCCGCGCGCGTTTGGACAGGCCGGCGGCGCGTAGGGACACCGGCCGGGGTAAAGATGGGGAAGACGATGAAAGCGGCTCATTTGACCGATCGTGGCGTGGTTCGGGTCGGCGGCCCCGAGGCGCGCGGCTTCCTTCAGGGCCTCGTCACCGGCAATGTCGTGACGCTCGGCGAGGGCGAGGCGCGCTGGGCGGCGCTGCTGTCGCCGCAGGGCAAGATCCTGTTCGATTTCCTGATGATCGCGACGCCGGACGCCATTCTGCTCGACGTCACGCGCGACAAGGTCGCCGATCTGGCGAAGCGGCTGACCATGTACAAGCTGCGCGCCAAGGTCGAAATTTCGGATGAAAGCGACCATTTTGGCGTGATCGCGCTTTATGGCGGCGCGCCGGGCGAGGGCGCGCGCGATTCGCGCCATCCTGACATGGGAACGCGGCTGATCGTTCCGGCGGCCAAGGTCGAAGCGCAGATCCTGACCTTCGGCGGCGATTATGGCCTCGACGATTACGCCGCCCATCGCATCGCCTTGGGCGTTCCCGAGGGCGGGGTGGATTTCGCCTATGGCGACGCCTTTCCGCATGAGGCCGATATGGATCAGCTCAACGGCGTGGATTTCAAAAAGGGCTGTTTCGTCGGTCAGGAAGTGGTGGCGCGCATGCAATATCGCGGCACCACGCGCAATCGCGTGCTGAAGGTGATGCTGGAGGGCGCCGCGCCCGCGCCGGGGGCCATTGTCATGGCCGGCGACATCAGGGTCGGAACCATGGGCTCCAGCGCCGGCGCGCAGGGCCTCGCGCTGCTGCGCGTCGACCGCGCCGAGGAGGCCGCGCAGGCGGGCCAGGCTCTGGTCAGCGGCGAAACCCGGCTGCGCGTGGTCTGATCATTCGGCGGCGGTCTTCTGCGCCGCGAATTGCGAAAAGGCCTGGACGGCGTGGCTGGCGTACATGACGGACGGCCCCGCGCCCATATAGATTGCCATGCCGAGGGTCTCCATGATCTCCTCGCGGCTCGCTCCCAATTGGGCGGCGGCCTTGGCGTGGAAGGCGATGCAATCGTCGCAGCGCGTGGCGACGCCGATGGCGAGCGCGATCAGTTCCTTGGTTTTGGCGTCGAGCGCGCCGGTTTTGGTCGCGTTCTGCGCCATGGCCGAAAAGGCCTTCATCACCTCGGCGACGCCCTCGCCGGAGCGCAGGTCGCGCAGGTGAGCGGAGAGTTTTTGCGTGGTCTCGGGCCAGTCGTGGATCATGAGGCGCTCCATAATTGTCTTTAACATATATACGAATAAACGAATATATCAAGAGCCTTGCCCGACCCCGCGCGCCATTGGCGAAGTCGCCGCGATTGGCTAAACCAGAGGCATGACCGACGCGCCGAGACGAAAAGCCATCGCCCATCCCGACGGCAAGCTACGCTGCCCTTGGCCCGGGCAGGATCCCGCTTATGTCGCCTATCACGACGACGAATGGGGCGTGCCGGAATTCGACTCGCGCGCTTTGTTCGAGAAATTGATTCTCGACGGTTTCCAGGCCGGGCTGTCGTGGATTTCGATCCTGCGCAAACGCGACAATTTTCGCCGCGCCTTTGCGGAATTCGATCCCGAACGGATCGCCGCGTTCGACCAGGCGAAAATCGACAGCCTGATGGCCGACGCGGGCATCATCCGCAATCGCGCCAAGATCGCGGGCGCCGTGACCTCGGCGCGGCTCTATCTCGACATCGAGGCCAAACAGGGCTTTTCGGCCTATTTGTGGGACTTCGTCGACGGCCGGCCGATCGTCAACGCCTTCCGCGCGCTGGAGGAGGTTCCGGCCCAGACGCCGGTCTCGGAAAAGCTGGCGAAAGACCTCAAGCAGCGCGGCTTCAAATTCTGCGGCCCGACCATCATTTACGCCTTCATGCAGGCGGTCGGCATGGTCAACGACCATCTGGTCGATTGTCATTGCTACAAGGCCTGTCAGTTATCTTATAAAGCGTCGGGGCGGGCATGAAGCGTGGAACGGCGCCGCGCGCCTGGCAACGCATGCTGTCCGGGCGCCGGCTCGATCTTCTCAACCCGTCGCCTTTCGATGTCGAGATCGAGGACATCGCCCATGGCCTTGCCCGCGTGGCGCGCTGGAATGGCCAGACGCGCGGCGCCATGATCTTCTCGGTGGCGCAGCATTCGGTGTTGGTGGCGGAAATCTGCGGCCGGCTCGATCCCGCCATTCCGGCGCGCTGGCGTCTGCACGCCTTGCTTCACGACGCGCCGGAATATGTCATCGGCGACATGATCTCGCCGTTCAAGGCGGCGCTCGGCGGGGTCTATCACGAGGTCGAGGCGCGGCTGGCGCGCGCGATCCTGCAGCGTTTCTCGCTCAACCCGGACCCGCCCGCCGCGCTCGCCCTGCTGACCAAGAAGGCCGACCGCATCTCCGCCTTTTTCGAGGCGACGATTTATGCCGGCTTTGAATCCGACGAGGCGAAAAGCCTGTTCGGCGCGCCCGCGATCGGGCCGGAGCCGCTGGAGAGCCTGCTCGCGCCGATGAGCCCGGAACAGGCGCAGGCCTTGTTCCTGGAGCGGTTCAAAACCTTCGAAAAGGGGCTGTGATGGGCCGGCTCTATGTCTGTCCGCTCAGCAAGGTCGCGCAGGTCGTGGCGGAAACCGGCGCGGAGCGGGTGGTGTCGCTGCTCGGCCCCGCCTTCGCGCCGCCGCGCCTCGAGAGACTCGCGCCGGGACGCCATCTGGCTCTGGGACTGTCGGACATTACCGAAGCGCGCGAAGGCCATGTGCTCGCCGGCGCCGATCACATCGAGACGCTGATCGCCTTCATCCGCGCCTGGGACCGCGCCCGCCCGCTGGTCGTTCATTGTTATGCCGGGGTCAGCCGCTCGCCGGCGGCGGCTTATATCGCAGCCTGCGCGCTCACCTCGGCGCGCGAGAGCGACATTGCCCAAAATTTGCGCCGGCTTTCGCCTTCCGCCACGCCCAATCCGCATTTCATCGCGCTGGCCGACTCGATACTGTCGCGGCAGGGCAGGATGGTCGCGGCGATCGAATCGATCGGCCGCGGCGCCGATTGTTTCGAAGGCGATGTTTTCTTTATGGATATGCAGTGAGCGGCCCGTCCCACCCCTCGGTCCCGGTCGAAATCGGCCTGACCGCCGCGATTGTCGCGGTGCGGGGCGATACGCCGCTCATTCTGGTCGCGCGCGGTGCGGGGGGAGACGCTCAGGAGGGCGGCGCGGCGGCGCTGCCGTCGGGTCCGTTCGATCCGGTCAACCATCGCACCTTCGAAATCGGCCTGCGCGCCTGGGTCGCGGAACAGACCGGCGTGCCGGTCGGCTATGTCGAACAGCTCTACACTTTTGGCGACCGCGGCCGCGACAGCGGCGCCGACAGCCGCGATCCCCATGTCGTCTCGGTCGGCTA